>NZ_BAAAUV010000017.1:0-155721 GCF_039534125.1 Actinocorallia longicatena
GATGGTACTGCACGGGAGACTGTGTGGGAGAGTAGGACACCGCCGCAATCAACATGCTGAAAGGCCCCGGACAAATGTCCGGGGCCTTTCGCATTTCCGGTGGCCTTGGGAGGATGCCTTCATGGAGAGCGAGACGGCCTGGTGGGAGACGGTGGCGGCCGTACCGCCGTGGAATGCTCCCTGGCTCGGCCGCTTTCCGGGTCCTTTCGACAGCGACGAGTCGGCGGACGATCTCGCCCGTCTCGCTGAGGGACCTGATGCGCAGAGGGCGCTGACGGAAATGCTGACGGGCTTCGTCGCCGACGAGGGGCGCGTCTGTTCCGATGACGCCGACGGGCCGGTGGCGGCGGCGTGCCTGGTGGGTGTGCGCCGGTCCGGGGAGATCCTGGATGAAAGCGTGGCGCCCGTCCTGGAGGCCACGGCGTTCACCGTCACCGAGGAGCTGCGCGCGCTGGCCGCGGCCGTTCTCGACAAGGCGGTGCGGGCGGAGGACAACGAGTACCGCGAGTGGTGCGAGTCCGCGGAGGATCTGGCCGACTGGATGGGGCAGCTCGCCCTGTACCGCCGTTACCTCGCCTGACGGGCGGCAGGGTGGCGTGACGCGTCAGTGGCGGAGGACGCCCAGGCGGGCGAGGAGCTCGCGGAGGTAGTCCTCGAGGGCGAGGATGCGTTGCTCGTCGAGGGGGTGGTGGTCGTCTTCGGGGAGAAGGTCGACGACGCAGCGGATGTCCCAGTACGGGTTGTGCTCGTAGGAGCCGCGGACCTGTTCGAAGGCGGAGGCGAAACGGTCGGCGGCCTCGATGCCGTAGCGCAGGAGGAGGTTCCAGCGCATGTGGGCGATGTCGATGCCGATGGGGCCGTAGGAGGCCTTGTCCCAGTCGATGACGCCCTGGAGCCGGCCGTAGGCCCACAGGCTGTTGTCGGGGTGGTAGTCGCGGTGGATGAACCGCGGCGTGAACTCCGGCTGCGGCCCTGAGACGACGTCGAACGCCTTTTCCCAAAGGCCGGGGTTCTGGGCCAGGCGCGGCGGCTGCCGGACGTCCAGGCGGTTGTACGGGGTGTACGGGGGCATCGTGGAGGCTCCGCCGACCTCGTGGATCGACAGGAGGGCCGCGGCGAGCTGGATCAGGTACTCCGACAGGTCGTCGGGGGAGGGCCGCGGCGGGTGGCCGGGCAGCCGGGTGATCAGCAGCGCGGGGGCGTCGCAGCGGGCGCCCGAGGGGTCGGCGGCCATGAGCTGCGGGGTGGGGATCTCGCAGCCGGCCAGCAGGGCCAGCGCGGCGATCTCGCGTTCGGGCGGGAACTCGGGGTCCCAGGACGTCCAGCGGCGGAGCACGAACCGGTGCGGGGTGCCCGACCGGGTCTCGACGACGAGGGCGTGGTTGGTGTGGTCGGTTCCGCCGGTCAGCGGGCGGATCATCTTGACCGTGCTGCCCGCTCCCAGGCACTCCTGAACCCAGCGCAGGGTCGACTCGTCCGGCGGGTTGCCGAGCGGGAGGGCCCTGGCCGTCGCCAGTGGTGCCTTTGCGGTGCTCACGGGGTCCATGTAAACGGATTCCGAAGGGGATGAGGAGTGATTTTACGAAGACAGAACGTAACACTTTCCTGATCACGCACGTGGCCTTACGGTCGGACCCGCGAGGAGCCCACCGTAAGGCCACGTGGTGACTGTCGCTATTCCTTGCCGTCGCGGCGGGGGCGCAGGAGCGCCTCCGCCAGGGCGAGCATGGTCTCCTCCAGGGTCGCGAGGCGCTTGAGAACGTCCTCGTGGACCGCGGTGACCTTTTTGCCGACGTCCTCGGTGACGCCGTCGACGCGCTTGCCGAGCTCCGCCTGGACGTAGTCCGAGCGCTTGGCGACCTCCTCGTGCACCGCGTCGGTGCGCTTGGTGACCTCGTCGTGGACGGCGTCGGTGCGCTTGACGACCTCCTCGAAGACGCTCTCGACCCGCTTGGCGACGTCGTCGTGGATGACCTCGAACTTCTTCGAGATGTCCTCACGGACGTTGTCGAACTTGCGGGTGACGTCGTCGTGGGAGACGTCGATGCGCTTGGTCACGTCGTCGTGGACGGTCCCGACCTGCTTGCCGACGCTGTCGAGGGCGATCTCGAGCTGCCGGCCGACGCCCTCGAGGGCGCTGTCGACGCGCTTGGAGACGTCCTCCTGGATGCCGTCGAAGCGCTTCTTGACCTCCTCGGCGACGACCCGCGTGTTGTTGTCCATCTGCTTGACCAGGTCGCCGTGCGCCGACTCGACGATCTTGGACATCATGTCCTCGACCTCGCCCCGGTCCGGCCTGGTGCGCAGCTCGACGATCAGCGGATCGGTGACCGTGCTGACCTGACGCTCCAGGTCGTCGAACCGGTCGGAGTAGTCGGCCACCGGACGCGCGGCCAGCTCGGCCAGCTTCCGGTGCAGTTCACCGATCTCCAGTGCGGCGGGCAGCTGGGAGATGCGCTCGCCCAGGGAGTCGAAGCGGCTGTCGAAACCGTCGATCTTGCTGCCCAGGCCCTCGACCCGTCCGTCGAGGCCCTCGAGGCGCCCGCCGACCGCCTCCACACGGCCGCCCATGGCTTCGAGGCTCTGGTCGAACTTCTCGGCCATCTCGCCGAGTGACTGGTCGACGCGCTTGGTGACGTCACCGAGCAGGTGTTCCAGCTTCTCCGACTTGTGGCCCTGCTCGGCGAGCGACTTGTCCAGCCGGTTGAACCGGACGGACGCCGCCTCCATGCTGCCCTGCAGCTTGTCGAGCCGCTTGGCCATGTCCTCCATGCGCTGTGAGGCCGCCGCCGTGGCGTCCGCGATGTGCTGCGCGGAGTCCAGGACGCTCTGCAAGCGGGAGAGGCTCTCGTCGACGTTCTCGGCTACCACGCCGACGTCGGCCCAGAGCGCCGGCAGTTCGCTGACCGGCTTTACGCGCTCACCCACGGCCTCTATGTGCTCGGCCAGACCTTCGGCCCATTCCGGCGGCTTGCCGGTGAGCTCGTCCATCTGACCCCGTACGGTGTCCAGCTGGCCCGTCAAGCCGGTGAGCTCGCGCTCCCTGACCTCCCGCAGCAGCCATTCCATCCCTTCGAGCCGCTGCCGGATCTCGTCCAGGACCTGACCCTGTGAACGGGACTCGTACACATGGTCCTGCGCCGCACGGGCGAGCAACTCCCGCATCCGGTCCGAGACCGGTTGACCCCCTGTCTGCAGGAAGTTGTGATTCGTTTCCACCCGATGCTCCTGTCGTGTGCCGCCGTACCCCGCCAAGGCGAAAATTACCGAAGGGTTCGCGGCAGTGATGTGAAGCACTCACTTTAGTGCTTGATCGCGCATGCGATAAGTCGGAGAAGAAAATGCAACGGCTTTCGGTGAATAGCAGAAATCGCGGCTTGGGCGGTGCTTGCGGCGAGATGCCCGATCAGCCGTGCCGGTGGCGGCCCTCATAGGGGCCCCGTGTGACCCCGTTGTGCTGGGGGTTTGTCGCGAGAACCGGCACTTCGGGACCCTGGCAGTCGATGAGCCGGAACAGGCCCTGTTCGCTCACAAAGACGCCGCGGCAGAAGTCGCATTGAAAGATCATTATTTCGCCGAGCTGATGACTCGTCATTTCAGCGCGGCATTTCGGACAGAACAAGATCGCCTCTGTCATCGCCGACCCCCCGTCAGGCACCTATTTCACCCAGACTAGTAACACCAATGCCGGAATGGCGGCATCTTTTGTCGGATCGTTGACGGCGTGCCGTCAGACCTTGCCGCAGAGCAGGGCTACGGGAGAGTCGCCGACGCGGGTCAGAACGACCGTTCCGGTAAGGGTTCCCGTGGGTTTGAGGTCCTTGTGGAGCCGGTCGAGGTCGGCGGCGAAGCCGCGCTTCTTCAGCGTGAGGGTGCCGATGTCGTTCTCGCGCAGGAGCGCCTTCAGCCGTTTGACGGAGAACGGGAGGACGGTGCGGACCTCGTAGGCCGTCGCGTAGGGGGTCTCGACGAGCCGGTCGGAGGTCACGTAGGCGATGCGGGGGTCGGCCAGGTGGCCGTCGAGGAGGGCGGCGGCCTCGGCGACGAGATGGGCGCGGATCACGGCGCCGTCGGGCTCGTAGAGGTAGCGGGCCCAGGGGCCGACGGGGGCGTCGCCGAGGGAGGCGTCGGGCGTGAGGGTGTGGACATGGCCGTCGCGCAGGAGGGTGGCGCTGCGGACCGGGCCGGTGGCCAGGGCGCCGAACCAGAGGGCCGCCTCCTTCACCTCGCCGTGGTCGGAGATCCACTCGGTGCTCGCGCCGTCGGGGATGGCCTCGTAGGGGATGCCGGGGGCGACCTTGACGCAGGCCGCAGGGGCGCGGGCCGCGAGGGCGAGCAGGGAGTCGAGGGGCGGCTCGTAGGACCTGGGGTCGAAGACCCGGCCGCGGGCGGTGCGGCGGCCCGGATCGGCGAAGACGGCCTCGAACCCGGCCGGGTCCTGCTCCAGGGCGTCACCGACCCGGGCGGAGGCCAGGTTGCCCATCTGGAAGGCGGCGAGGTTGGCCTGGGCGACGGCGACCGTCAGCGGGTCGAGGTCGACGCCGACGCCGGCGATCCCGGCGCGCGCCCGGTGCAGCAGGTCGGCGCCGATGCCGCAGCACAGCTCGAGGACCGGCCCGAAGAAGCGCCCCGCCCGGTACTCGGCGACCGAAGCGCGGGTGGACTGCTCGAGACCGTGCGGGGTGAAGTACATGCGGAGGGCGTCCGGGCCGAACTTGGCCACCGCCCGGTGGCGGAGCCGGACCTGGGTGAGGGCCGCGGAGACCAGTGACGCAGAGTGGCGGGCGCGCAGCCGGGTCGCGGACGCCAGAAGGCCCTTCTCGGAGATGTCGGACTCCATCGCTGAGAGCAGAACGTCCTGTCCAGCCGGGGTCAGCAGCTCTTGGAACCCGTCGATCTCCATGCGAACCACCGTAGAGGCTCCGTGTCACAGAGCGTCCGGTTGACGGGCAGCAGGTCACGGCATAATCTCTGGCTGGCACTCTCCTAGTGTGAGTGCCAATGCGACGAGCCCGGTCTGGCACCCGCGACGACAGGCCGGTCGGAAGTCGCTTCCCTGACTGACACGTTATCTTCAAGATCACAATCGAAGGGGAGGTTCGACATGTCGACCGCCACCAAGGTTGTTCTCAAGCCGCTCGAGGACCGGATCGTGGTCCAGCCCCTCGAGGCCGAGACCACCACCGCCTCCGGCCTGGTCATCCCTGACACCGCCAAGGAGAAGCCGCAGGAGGGCACCGTCCTCGCCGTCGGTCCCGGCCGCGTAGACGACAAGGGCGCCCGCATTCCGCTGGACGTCTCTGTCGGCGACGTCGTCCTGTACTCCAAGTACGGCGGCACCGAGGTTCGCTACAGCGGCCAGGACTACCTCGTCCTGTCCGCCCGTGACGTCCTCGCGATCGTCGAGAAGTAAGAAGCTTCAGCCGGCCGTGATCTCTTCGCGGCCTTGAACTTCGCACCCGCCCCGGCGGCCCCTAGGGCGGCCGGGGCGTCGTGCTTGGAAGCACAACACAACGAGGAAGACTCTTCATGGCCAAGATCCTGGAGTTCGACGAGGATGCCCGCCGCGCCCTTGAGCGTGGCGTCAACGCGCTCGCCGACGCGGTAAAGGTGACGATCGGCCCGCGCGGCCGCAACGTCGTCATCGACAAGAAGTTCGGCGCCCCGACCATCACCAACGACGGTGTCACCATCGCGCGTGAGGTCGAGCTGGAGAACCCCTACGAGAACCTCGGGGCCCAGCTCGTCAAGGAGGTCGCCACCAAGACCAACGACGTCGCGGGTGACGGCACCACCACCGCGACCGTCCTGGCGCAGGCGCTGGTCCGCGAGGGCCTGCGCAACGTCGCCGCAGGGGCGTCGCCCCTGAGCCTCAAGCGCGGCATCGACATCGCCGCCAAGCACGTCTCCGACCTGCTGCTGAAGTCGGCGACCGAGGTCGACGACAAGAAGGCCATCGCCCACGTCGGCGCGATCTCCGCGCAGGACGGCAAGATCGGCGAGCTGATCGCCGAGGCCTTCGACAAGGTCGGCAAGGACGGTGTCATCACCGTCGAGGAGGCCCACACCTTCGGCATGGAGCTGGAGTTCACCGAGGGCCTGCAGTTCGACAAGGGCTACCTGTCGCCGCACATGGTGACCGACCCCGAGCGCATGGAGGCCGTCCTGGAGGACGCCTACGTGCTCGTCGTCGAGGGCAAGATCTCGAGCGTCAACGAGTTCCTGCCGCTGGCGGAGAAGGTCGCGCAGTCCAAGAAGGCGCTGCTCGTCATCGCCGAGGACGTGGAGGGCGAGGCCCTGGCCCTGCTCGTCGCGAACAAGATCCGCGGCACGTTCCTGTCCGTGGCCGTCAAGGCCCCGGGCTTCGGCGACCGCCGCAAGGCCATGCTGGGCGACATCGCCACGCTGACCGGCGGCCAGGTCGTCTCCGAGGCCATCGGCCTCAAGCTCGACTCGGTCGGCCTCGAGGTGCTGGGCCAGGCCCGGCGCATCACCGTCACCAAGGACGCCACCACCATCGTGGACGGCCTCGGCGACGCGCAGGGCATCTCCGACCGGGTCCGCCAGATCAAGGTCGAGATCGAGAACAGCGACTCCGACTGGGACCGCGAGAAGCTCCAGGAGCGCCTCGCCAAGCTCGCCGGCGGCGTGTGCGTGCTCCGCGTGGGCGCGGCCACCGAGGTCGAGCTCAAGGAGAAGAAGCACCGTCTCGAGGACGCGATCTCCGCGACCCGCGCCGCGATCGAGGAGGGCATCGTCTCCGGCGGTGGCTCCGCGCTCGCGCACGTGGCCAAGGAGGGCTTCGACTCCCTCGGCCTGACGGGCGACGAGGCCACCGGCGCCGAGGCGCTGCGCCGCTCGCTCGTCGAGCCGCTGCGCTGGATCGCCGAGAACGCGGGCCAGGAGGGCTACGTCGTCGTCGCCAAGGTGCAGGAGCTGCAGGCCGGCCACGGCTACAACGCGGCCTCCGGCGTCTACGGCGACCTCAAGGCCGAGGGCGTCATCGACCCGGTCAAGGTCACCCGCTCCGCCGTCACCAACGCCGCCTCCATCGCGGGCATGCTCCTCACCACCGAGGTGCTGGTCGTCGAGAAGCAGGAGGACGAGGCCCCCGCCGCCGGCGGCGGTCACGGCCACGGTCACGGCCACTGAGAAGTTCCGGAAAGCCCCCGCGGACGCTCGTCCGCGGGGGTTTTCTGTATGCGGAAGAGGGTTTCGTACGGCCTGTGCTCGCACTGTGACCATTCTGTTGTCGTCGACTGTGAAGACATCAACCACTGGGCTGGGCATAGTGCTCTACGTGACGGAGGCTGCGATCGTCGGGACCGAGGCCGTGCACGTGGTGGTGCCGCGGCCGTCCCGGAGCGAGGAAAGCGAGCCTGACCTGCGAGAGCTGGCGACTCTTGCGGTACAGGGGGATGCGGGGGCCACCGAGGTCCTCATCGGGCGCGTGCGTCCGATGGTGGTGCGGTACTGCAGGGCACGTCTGGGACGAGTGTCAGGCCAGTACCACGCCGCCGACGACGTGGCACAGGAGGTCTGCATAGCGGTGCTGTCGGCGCTGCCGCGCTACCGCGACATGGGACGGCCGTTCGCGTCGTTCGTGTTCGGCATCGCGGCGCACAAGATCGCGGACGCGCTGCGCAGCGCGATAAGGACGGCGGTTCCCACCGAGGACCTGCCGGACGGGCCGGACGAGCGTCCGGGCCCGGAGGAGACCGCGATCCGGTACCTGGAGGCCGAGCAGGCCCGTGACCTGCTCTACCGGCTGCCGGACCAGCAACGCGAACTCGTCCTGCTCCGGGTGGTCGCGGGGCTGTCGGCGGAGGAGACCGGTAATGTGCTCGGCATGACCGCGGGCGCCGTTCGGGTGGCGCAGCACCGGGCGCTGGCGCGCCTGCGTGCCATGGCGGTCGCGATGGAGGAGTCGGGACGTTGACGAGCGCCGGGGACAGCGAACCCGTCGATCTCGGCTCCCTGCGCGCCACTGACGCGCTGTTCGACCGGCTGGCGACCCGGCTGCCCGAGCCTCCAGAAGATCAGGACTCCGCGGTCCTGCTGCTGCGTTCCCTGCTGGACGACGTCGACGACGCCGCACCCGCGACCGGGGATCCGGCGGTGGACCCGCGCAAGCCGCGCCGGACCGGGGTCCGGACGGCGGTGGCCCTGGGCGTCGCCTCGGCGGTCCTGGCCACGACCGGTGTCGCTGCGGCGGGCGGGGGCTGGGCGGAACGCGACGAGCCCCGTCGTGCGGCCCCCCAGAGCTCCAGCTCGGCGAAGCCGGACCGCAAGAAGCCCAAGGCGGAGGCCGAGGCCCACATCACCCCGGCGAACCCGGCCCCGCCCCGGCCGGCCCGCCCGCCCGGAAGGCCCGCGCACCCCAAAGCCTCGCCGACCCCGAAGCCGGCCCCGGAGGAGACCTCCCACAGCCAGGTGGCCCGCACCCCGGAGGAGATCAGAAAGCTGATCGAACAGCGCCTGCACGACGGCACCTGGCGCTGAGGACTTCAACCCCGGCCGCACTCCCGCGCTCCCGCATCCGGCAGTGAGCTCAGCCACCCGCCTGGAGTCCCCGGCGGCCGACGCGCAGCGTTAAGAACGTCCTTCTTCGGAGTCGATGACGCCGTCGACGTAGCCGCGGGCGTAGTCCCAGGTGACGTAGTCGATGGGGTCGGGGCTGAGGGCCGGTTCGTGGACGCGGGGCTGGCCCTCGTCCAGGAGGTGGCGCAGGTTGCCGCGCAGCAGTTCCCAGTCGATGTAGTGGGTCTTGCCGCAGTCCTCGCAGTCGACGGTCAGGCCGCGGACGCCGAGGGGCTCCAGCAGGGTCCGGAAGACCTCCAGGTCGGCGAGGTCGGCCAGCACGTCTTCGCGCTCTGCCGCGCTCAGCGGGGCGATCTCTTCGAGATCGCCAAGGGCGGCGGCCGGGTCGTCCGGGTCGCCGGCGAAGGGGTCGAGCGGCGCTTCGTCGTGCACACACCCAAACTACTGCGGATATGGCACTGAGCCGCAACCGTCCACAGGATGGCTTTTCTCAAATGATCCAACACGGGAACGCGCAGGTCTCGAAGGTTGTTAGGCCTACGATGGGTTGAACACCAAGCGCCCCAGGAAGGTCGATCATGAATTCGGCAGTGGACTCGGACAAGTTCGCCCCGGTGGGCCTGACCTTCGACGACGTGCTGCTGCTGCCGGGCTATTCCGACATGCAGCCAGGTGACGCCGACACGACCACCCGGCTCTCCCGCGGGATCAAGCTGCGGATCCCGCTGCTCTCCAGCGCGATGGACACCGTCACCGAGGCGCGGATGGCGATCGCCATGGCCCGTCAGGGCGGCATCGGGGTGCTCCACCGCAACATGTCGATCGAGGACCAGGCCGCCGACGTCGACACCGTGAAGCGGTCCGAGGCGGGGATGATCACGAATCCGATCACCTGTTCGCCTTTCGCGACGCTCCGCGACGTCGAGGAACTGTGCGCGCGCTACCGGATCTCCGGGGTGCCGGTGACCGACGAGCGCGGTGTGCTCCTGGGCATCGTGACCAACCGCGACACCCGCTTCGAGAGCGATCCCGACCGGCCGGTCCGCGAGGTCATGACCCAGATGCCGCTGGTGACGGCGACCGAGGACGTCACGCGCGAGGAGGCCTTCGCCCTCCTGGCCAAGAACAAGATCGAGAAGCTGCCCCTGATCGACTCCGGCGGGCGGCTGCGCGGGCTGATCACCGTCAAGGACTTCACCAAGACCGAGCGCTACCCCGACGCCACGAAGGACCCGGAGGGCCGCCTGGTCGTGGCCGCCGCGGTAGGCGTCGGCGAGGACGCGGTCAAGCGGGCCCAGGCGCTCATCGAGGCCGGGGTCGACGCGATCATCGTGGACGTCGCCCAGGGTCACTCCAAGGGCGTCGCCGACACGATCGGCAAGATCAAGGCCAACTCCCGGGTCCAGGTCATCGGCGGCAACATCGCGACCTACGCGGGCGCCAAGATGCTGGTCGACGCCGGTGCCGACGGCGTGAAGGTCGGGGTCGGGCCCGGCTCGATCTGCACCACCCGCGTCGTGGCCGGGGTGGGCGTGCCGCAGATCACCGCGATCAACGAGGCGGCGCGCGCGTGCCGTGCGGCCGGGGTGCCGGTGATCGGCGACGGCGGCCTGCAGTACTCCGGCGACATCGGCAAGGCCATCGCGGCCGGCGCCGACACCGTCATGCTCGGCTCGCTGCTGGCGGGAGTCGACGAGTCCCCGGGCGAGCTGATCTTCGTGCACGGCAAGCAGTACAAGGCCTACCGCGGCATGGGCTCCCTCGGCGCGATGCGCAACCGCGAGCGCGGCGGCAAGTCCTACTCCAAGGACCGCTACGCCCAGGCCGACGTCGCCGCCGACAACCTGATCCCCGAGGGCATCGAGGGCCAGGTGCCCTACCGCGGCCCGCTGCGCTCCGTCGCCCACCAGCTCGTCGGCGGCCTCCACCAGTCGATGTGGTACACCGGCGCCAAGACCATCCCCGACCTGCAGGCAGGAGGCCGCCTGATGCAGATCACCTCGGCCGGTCTGAAGGAGAGCCACCCCCACGACATCCAGATGACCGTCGAAGCCCCCAACTACCAGGGCCGATAGCGGGGGTGGGCCTCGGCAGCCGCTAGAATCGGGTGTAATCAACTCCACTCGAAGGGCGTTACCGGTGGCTGCTGAGGTTGAGATCGGGCGTGGCAAGAGCGGCCGCAGGGCCTATGCGTTCGACGAGATCGGGATCGTGCCGTCCCGCCGGACGCGCGACCCCGAAGAGGTCAGCGTCGCCTGGCAGATCGACGCGTACCGCTTCGAGATCCCGCTGCTGGTCGCGCCGATGGACAGCGTGGTCAGCCCGGCCACCGCGATCGCGGTCGGGAACCTCGGCGGGCTCGGGGTCCTCGACCTCGAGGGCCTGTGGACCCGCTACGAGGACCCGGAGCCGCTGCTCGCGGAGATCGCCTCCCTGGACGACGCCCGGGCGACCCGGCGGCTCCAGGAGGTCTACGCCGAGCCGATCAAGGAAGAGCTGATCGGCAAGCGGATCGCCGAGATCCGCGACGCCGGCGTGACGGTGGCGGCCTCCCTGTCGCCGCAGCGCACGGCCAAGTACTACAAGTCCGTGGTGGACGCCGGTGTCGACCTGTTCGTCATCCGCGGCACCACGGTCTCGGCCGAGCACGTCTCCGGGCGGGCCGAGCCGCTGAACCTCAAGCAGTTCATCTACGACCTGGACGTGCCGGTGATCGTCGGCGGGTGCGCGACCTACCAGGCCGCCCTGCACCTGATGCGGACCGGCGCCGCGGGCGTGCTCGTCGGCTTCGGCGGCGGCTCGGCCCACACGACCAGCGGCGTCCTGGGCGTGGCGATCCCGATGGCCACGGCCGTCGCGGACGTCGCCGCGGCCCGCAAGGACTACCTGGACGAGTCCGGCGGCCGGTACGTCCACGTCATCGCCGACGGCGGCATGCGCCAGTCCGGCGACATCGCCAGGGCCGTCGCCTGCGGCGCCGACGCCGTCATGATCGGCTCGCCGGTCGCCCGCGCCACCGAGGCCCCCGGCCGGGGCTTCCACTGGGGCTCCGAGGCCCACCACGGCGACGTTCCGCGCGGGACCCGCCTGGACCTCGGCACCATCGGCTCCCTCGAGCAGATCCTCTACGGCCCCTCGCACGTGGCCGACGGCTCGATGAACCTGATCGGCGCCCTCAAGCGCGCGATGGCGACCTCCGGCTACACCGAGGTCAAGGACTTCCAGCGCGTCCAGGTCGTCGTCACGGGCTGATCCCTGCTTCCGAAAGCGGCCGGCGTCTCAGGGCGCCGGCCGCTTTCGCGTCTCAGGGCCGCAGTTCGTGGACCAGCGCCTCGGCCAAGTCGCGGGCGTGCCGGGTGCGGTCGGCCCTGCCGGTGTCCTGGCCGCCGCGCACGACGACGGCGAAGGCCAGGCCGCGATGGAAGACCAGGATCCGGGTGGCGTCCTCGTCCTCGCGCTGTTCGCCGGTGAAGCGGGCCGCGGCGAACCGGGTGGGGGCGGCCGTGGAGGAACCCTGTGCCGTCTTGACCACCTGCTGGTAGGGGCTCTGGGCCTCGGGCCGGGCCGCGCCGATGAGGATCACTCGCCGGGGCGGATCGCCGACGCGGCAGAGGCTGACGTTGCGGTCCTGGACCCGGTCGGTGGGGGTGCTGCCGGGTTCGCGGGCCGTGAGCCAGGCGCACAGGTCGGGCAGGGCGGGGGCGGGTGCGGAGACCTTGGAACGCGTGGGAGGCTCCGGCCAGCCCCACAGGTTGAGGACGGTCGTCGTCAGCGCCGCCAGTGTGCTGACCGCGAGGGCCGTGCCGGTCAGGACGGCGCGGTGGCGTTGTCTCATGAGCGGTCCCTGAGGTCGCGGACGGTGTCGGCGAGGATCCGGGTGGCGACGTCCCGGACCTGTGGTCCGCTCGCGGCCGGTCCGGCGGAGACTTTGATGTTCTGCCCTTCGACGTGCGCTCCGGCTCCCGCGTTGTGGCCCGTGAGGCCGTACAGGGACGTCCAGACGTAGGCGCGGCGGATCCCGGGGACCGGTCCGATCACATGGTCGCGATCGGCCTCGGCCCGGTCGAACCCGAAGTCGGCGGCCCCGCGGTCCGGGGTGATCACGAGGCGGACCGGGGTGCCGGAGCCGTCCGTCCACTCGCAGATGGGGCCGCCCGCCCACCTGTCGGCGGCGCCCGCGGCGACGCGCAGGGTGCAGGGCCGGACCTCGGGCGGAGTCCTGGCCCGGTCGACGATGAAGGCGATGTTCACGGCCGTGACGGCGGCCAGTGTTCCGGACAGCAGCGTGCGGTGCAGCGGGCGCATGGGCGATCCCGTTCGTGTGGGGCGAATACCGACGGAGCGGTCATCCCTTGGAGGTGGATCTTAGGGATGGCGGGGCCGGTCCGCCGGGGAACGGGAGGACCACCGGGCGTCGCGGGTGAGGATTCTTCTGAGGTTCACGGGGGTGGGACGTTGGGGACGGGGGTGGGCGGGGAAGGGACTACCCGTCAGTAGGAGCGACCCGGGGGTGGCCGGTGGCGGGGTTGGGCAGCTCTCGATTGGGGCCCGCGGAGCGGGTGGACGCGCTTGAGGCGATGGGGGCGGAGGAGTTCGACGTCGTCGTGGTGGGCGGCGGGATCGTCGGCGCGGGGGTGGCGCTGGACGCCGTCAGCCGGGGGCTCAAGGTGGCGCTGGTGGAGGCGCGGGACTTCGCCTCCGGGACGTCGTCGCGGTCGTCGAAGCTGATCCACGGCGGGCTGCGCTACCTGGAGCAGTACAACTTCGATCTCGTCAGGGAGGCGCTGACCGAGCGGGGGCTGCTGCTCCAGCGGATCGCCCCGCACCTGGTCAAGCCGGTGCCGTTCCTGTTCCCGATGACCCACCACGTGTGGGAGCGGGCCTATGTCGGGGCGGGCGTCGCCCTCTACGACGCCCTGTCGTTCTCCATGGGCGCCAAGCGCGGCGTGCCGAACCACCGGCACCTCACCCGCAGGCAGGCGCTGAAGGTGGCGCCCTCCCTGCGCAAAGCCGCCTTCACCGGCGCCGTCCAGTACTGGGACGCCCAGGTCGACGACGCCCGCTACGTGATGATGGTCCTCAGGACGGCCGCCGGATACGGCGCCAGGATCGCCTCCAGGACCCAGTGCGTGGGCTTCCTGCGCGAGGGCGAGCGCGTCACCGGGGTCCAGGTGCGCGATCTGGAGTCGGGGGACAGGCTCGAGATCCACGCCAAGCAGGTCGTCAACGCCACCGGGGTGTGGACCGACGACATCCAGGACCTGGTCGGCGGGCGCGGGCAGATCCATGTGAAGGCGTCCAAGGGCGTCCATCTCGTGGTGCCGCGCGACCGGATCCACAGCGCGTCGGGGATCATCCTGCGGACCGAGAAGTCGGTGCTGTTCGTGATCCCGTGGGGACGGCACTGGATCATCGGCACGACCGACACCACCTGGACGCTCGACAAGGCGCATCCCGCGGCGTCCAGCGCCGACATCCAGTACGTCCTCGACCATCTCAACGCCGTGCTGAACGTCCCGCTGACCCCGGACGACGTGGAGGGCGTCTACGCGGGTCTCAGGCCCCTGCTGAGCGGGGAGTCGGAGGAGACGTCGAAGCTGTCGCGCGAGCACGTCGTGGCCCACCCGGTGCCCGGCCTGGTCATGATCGCGGGCGGCAAGTACACGACCTACCGGGTGATGGCCAAGGACGCCGTCGACGCGGTGGCCCACGGCCTCGACGGGCGCATCGCCGCCTCCTGCACCGACCGGGTCGCGCTGGCCGGCGGCGAGGGCTTCGAGCCGCTGTGGAACTCCCGCTACCGGCTGGCCGCCCAGTCCAAGCTGCACGTCGCCCGGATCGAGCACCTGCTCCGGCGGTACGGCACCCTGATCGAGGACCTGCTGGAGCTGGTCGCCGGGCGTCCGGACCTGGGCAAGCCCCTGACGGGCGCCGACGACTACCTCAGGGCCGAGATCGTCTACGCGGCCACCCACGAGGGCGCCCGCCACCTCGACGACATCCTGTCCCGCCGCACCCGCATCTCCATCGAGATCTGGGACCGCGGCGTCGGCGTGGTCGAGGAGGCCGCCGCGCTCGCCGCGCCCGTCCTCGGCTGGTCGGTCGAGCAGACCCAGCGCGAGATCGAGTACTTCACCAAGCAGGTCGAGGCCGAACGCCTCTCCCAGCTCTCCCAGGACGACCAGGAGGCCGATGCCCGGCGCCGCGGAGCGCCGGACATAGTGCCCACCGCGTGATCAGGTGATGCCGACGATCGGGAGCCGGTAGGCGGCCGGTGCCGAGGCCGGGACCAGCGCGTTCTTGGGCATGGTGGGCTTGAGGCGGGTGTAGGCGGAGCCGAGCGCGGGCCGCTCATCGGCCTCGCCGTGGTTCGGCC
Organism: Actinocorallia longicatena; assembly: GCF_039534125.1. Lineage (NCBI taxonomy): Bacteria > Bacillati > Actinomycetota > Actinomycetes > Streptosporangiales > Thermomonosporaceae > Actinocorallia > Actinocorallia longicatena. Next base: position 14,918 of record NZ_BAAAUV010000017.1, read on the forward strand.
AGAAGGACATGGCGCGTTCGGCCTGGGCGGTGATGGTCAGGGACGGGTTGACGCCGAGGTTCGCCGAGATGGTCGAGCCGTCGACGATGTGCAGTCCCTCGTGGCCGTAGAGGCGGTGGTAGGGGTCGATGACGCCCGTCTCGGGCGAGTCGCCGATCACGCAGCCGCCGAGGAAGTGCGCGGTCAGCGGGATGTCGAACAGGTCGCCCCAGCTTCCGCCGGGGATGCCGCCGGCCTCCTCGGCCATCATCCGGACGGCCTCGTGCCCCACCGGGATCCAGGTCGGGTTGGGCTCGCCGTGCCCGGGCTCGGCCTTGAGGTCCCAGCCGAACGGGCCCTTCTTGCCGCGCAGGGTGATGGAGTTGTCGCGGGTCTGCATCACCAGGGCGATGACGGTCCGCTGCGACCAGCCGCGCAGGTTCGGCAGCCGGACCAGGTCCCACGGCCGCTTCACCAGTTCGCCGAGGAACTTCACAGAGCGAGGGGCGCCGCCGCCGTCGATGAGGATCGTGCGGATGCCCCCCATGAGGTTCGAGCCGTGGCCGTAGCGGACCGGCTCGATGTGCGTGGACTCGTCCGGGTGGAAGGAGGACGTGATGGCGACGCCCTTGGAGTAGTCCTCGCCCTTCACCCGGAACCGCTCCGCGCCCAGGATCGCCTCGGAGTTGGTGCGGGTGAGGGAGCCGAGCCGGTCGGAGATGCCGGTCAAAGACTTGTTCTTCAGCTTGTGCAGCAGCTTCTGGGTGCCGTAGGTGCCCGCCGCGAACACGACCTGCCCCGCGGTCAGCGTCCGCCTGTGCCGCCCGAACGAGCCGGTGCGGACGATGCTCACCTCGTAGCCGCCGCCGGCGAGCGGCCGCACGTCCGTGACGCGCGACAGCGGAAGGATCTTCGCCCCCGCCCGTTCGGCCAGGTACAGGTAGTTCTCGGTGAGCATGTTCTTGGCGCCGTGACGGCAGCCGCTCATGCACTCGCCGCACTGCGTGCAGCCCTTGCGCTCGGGCCCCGCCCCGCCGAAGAACGGGTCGGGCTCGACCGAGCCGCCGTGCTTGCCGAAGAACACGCCGACCGGGGTGAGCCGGAAGGTGTCGCCCTTGCCCATCCGGTCGGCGACCTTCTTCATGACCTTGTCGGCGGCGGTCATCGCCGGGTTCTGCACGACGCCCAGCATCCGGGTGGCCTGGTCGTAGTACGGGGCCAGCTCGTCCTGCCAGTCGGTGATGTGCCCCCACTGCCGGTCCTCGAAGAAGGGCCTCGGCGGGACGTAGAGGGTGTTGGCGTAGTTCAGCGAACCGCCGCCGACCCCCGCCCCGGCCAGCACGGTGACCATGCTGCCCTTCTTGCCGCGCACGAGGTGGATGCGCTGGATGCCGGTGAGGCCGAGCGCGGGAGCCCACACGTAGCTGCGCAGCCGCCAGCTCGTCTTCGGCAGGGGACGGTCGCCCGTCCCCTCGCCCCGGGTGTCCCAGCGGCGTCCGGCCTCGATCACGCCGACCTTGTAGCCCTTCTCGGTCAGCCGGAGCGCGGTGACGGAGCCACCGAAGCCCGAGCCGACGACGAGCACGTCAAAGTCCACAGTGGCTCCTCAGACAGGGGTTGGGGGGTGCATGAGCCTTGCTACTTGAGCCGGAACCTCTTCATCGTCCTCAGCGAGGAGGTGAGGAGGTCGGCGTACTTGGCGTAGGCGATCTGCGGCGGGGCGTCCAGCTCCATGAACTGCTGGGACGCGATCGTCTGCACCTCGGTGTACTTGAGGAGGCCCTCCGAGCCGTGGCGCCTGCCGACGCCCGACTGCTTCATGCCGCCCATCGGGGCGTCGTGGGAGGCCATGGCCGAGCCGTAGCCCTCGTTGACGTTGACCGTCCCGGCCTGGATGCGGGCGGCGACCCTGCGGCCGCGCGCCACGTTCTTGGTCCACACCGACGCGTTGAGGCCGTAGCTGGTGTCGTTGGCCCGCTCGATCGCCTCCTCCTCGGAGGAGAACCTGTAGACGCTGACGACGGGGCCGAAGGTCTCTCCGGCGCACAGGTCCATGTCGGTGGTGACGTCGGTGAGGATGGTCGGCTCGTAGAACAGCGGGCCGAGGTCGGGCCGGGCCTTGCCGCCGGCGACGACCGTCGCGCCCTTCTCGACGGCCTGCTCCACATGGGTGGTGACCGTCTCGAGCTGGCGGGGGTAGGTCAGCGAGCCCATCTGCTCGTCGAAGGTCAGCGACGAGCCGAGCTTCATGGCCCTGGTCGCGGTGGCGAACTTCTCGACGAAGGCGTCGTAGACCTTCTCGTGCACGAACAGCCGCTCGATGGAGATGCAGAGCTGGCCGGCGTTGGAGAAGCAGGCCCGGATGGCGCCGCGGGCGGCCTTGTCCAGGTCGGCGTCCTCCAGGACGATCATCGGGTTCTTGCCGCCGAGCTCGAGGGAGTAGCCGATGAGGCGGGGAGCGGCCTTCTCGGCGATCAGGCGCCCGGCGCGGGTGGAGCCGGTGAAGGCGATGTAGTCGGCGTTGCCGATGAGGGTGTCGCCGATCTCGGCCGGGTCGCCCAGGACGACCTGCCACAGGTCGCGGGGGAGCCCGCACTCGATCATCAGGTCGACGCACCACAGCACGGACAGCGCCGTCTGGGTGTCGGGCTTGTGGACCACGCCGTTGCCCGCGATGAGGGCCGGGATGGTGTCGCCGACGCCCATGCTGATCGGGTAGTTCCACGGGGTGATCATCCCGACGACGCCCTTGGGCTGGCGGTGCTCGGAGGTCCTCGTGGCGATGGGGAAGGCGCCGGCGCGGCGCTTGGGGGCCAGCAGCTTGCCGGCCTTGCGCGCGTAGTAGAGCGGGCCGAGGGTGACGTCGAGGAACTCCTCGAACGCGTGGCGGCGGGCCTTGCCCGTCTCCCACTGGAGGATGTCGAGGATCTCGTCGCGGCGGGCGATGAACTCGTCGACGAACTTCAGGACCGGCCGGACGCGGTCGGCGACGGGCAGCGCGGCCCATGCCTTCTGCGCCTCACGGGCCTTGGCGTAGGCGAGCTCCACGTCCCCGGCCGACGACAGCGGGAGGGTGGCGAGCGGCTCGCCGGTGAACGGCGCGTTGATCGCGGTGCTGCCCCCGTCGGAGACCACGAGACCGGTGATCTTGCTGACGACAGCGTCGGAGAGGGCGCGGGTGGAAGCCGTCTGGGTTGCCATGTTCGTCAGCATATGACCACCCGGCCAGACTTGAATACCCACCAGTAGCTCATATGGCCACCCGGTCATTGTTAACTGGCTCACACAATGGACCGGTCCAGTTTGAAATATTCCGGAACGACCATGCCCGGGCGGTGTATCAGGAAAGGGGGGAGATTCTCAGGGAGGGGAGACGCACGTGGAGGGAGCGAAGATGAGGGTGGGAAGGCAGGAGAAACGGGTCCAGACGCGCAACGCGCTACTGGACGCGGCCCAGAGACTGTGGGCCGAGAGAGGCATTCACGGAGCCTCGCTGGACGACATCGCGGCCAGTGCCGGACTCACCAAGGGAGCGGTCTACTCCAACTTCACCGGCAAGACCGATCTGCTGCTCGCGCTGCTGGAGCGCTACACCACCAGCGGCGCCGAGCTGTGCGGCGGGCTGAACCAGCCCGACTGGGTCGAGTACGCCAAGGGCCTCGGCACCGACGAGTCCAGGCTGCTCGCCCAGCTCCTGGTCGAGTTCTGGCTCTACGGCATGCGCGACTACGCGGCCGGCTGGCGGGTCGCCGACTGGTACCAGTCCCAGCGCGACGGGCTGGCCGAGCGCTTCGACGGCGAGGAGGGCGCCGAGGGGGAGACGGACGGCGTCTCCCCGACCGACCGGGCCACCCTGGCGATGGCCATGGACCTCGGCCTCGCTCTGCAGCACCTCCTGGACCCCGAGCGGGTCCCTCCGGAGGTCTACGCGAGCGGGATGAGGATGGTCATGGGAGACCGGCACGCCGTCGCCTAGCCGGGACGCGGAAGGCCCGGCGCAGGCGGCGCCGGGCCTTCTCGTGCTCAGGGGGAGGTCACTCCCACTCGATGGTGCCGGGGGGCTTCGAGGTGATGTCGACCACGACCCGGTTGACCTCGCGGACCTCGTTGGTGATGCGGGTCGAGATCCGCTCCAGGAGCTCGTACGGCAGGCGCGACCAGTCGGCGGTCATCGCGTCCTCGGAGGAGACCGGGCGCAGCACGATCGGGTGCCCGTAGGTCCGGCCGTCGCCCTGGACGCCCACCGACCGCACGTCGGCCAGCAGGACGACCGGGAACTGCCAGACGTCGCGGTCGAGCCCGGCCCTGGTCAGCTCCTCGCGGGCGATCGCGTCGGCCTCGCGCAGCAGGTCGAGCCGCTCGCGGTCGACCGCGCCGATGATCCGGATGCCCAGCCCGGGGCCGGGGAACGGCTGGCGCCACACGATCTCGCCCGGCAGGCCGAGCTGCTCGCCGAGCGCCCGCACCTCGTCCTTGAACAGGGTGCGCAGCGGCTCGATCAGCTCGAACTGAAGATCGTCGGGCAGGCCGCCGACGTTGTGGTGCGACTTGATGTTGGCCGTGCCGGTGCCGCCGCCGGACTCCACCACGTCGGGGTAGAGGGTGCCCTGGACCAGGAACTCGACGTCGCCGTCGGCGGAGATCTCCCGCGCCGCGGCCTCGAAGACCCGGATGAACTCCCGGCCGATGATCTTGCGCTTCTCCTCGGGATCGGTGACGCCCGCCAGCGCGTCGAGGAAACGCTCCTCGGCGTCCACGACCTTGAGGTTGACGCCCGTGGCCGCGACGAAGTCCTTCTCGACCTGCTCGGACTCGCCCTTGCGCATCAGCCCGTGGTCGACGTAGACGCAGGTCAGCTTGTCGCCGATGGCGCGCTGCACCAGCGCGGCCGCGACCGCGGAGTCGACGCCCCCGGACAGGCCGCAGATCGCGCGACGGTCGCCGACCTGGGCGCGGACGGCCTCGATCGACTCCTCGGCGATGTTGACCATGGTCCAGTTCGGCCGGACGCCCGCGAGCTCGAGGAACCGGCGCATCAGCTTCTGGCCGTGCTCGGTGTGCAGCACCTCGGGGTGGAACTGGACGCCGTAGAAGCCCGCCTCGGGGTTCTCGAACGCCGCGATGGGGGTGACGTCGGTGGTGGCCGTCACGGTGAAGCCGGCCGGGGCCTGGCTGGCGTAGGTGCCGTGCGACATCCACACCTGCTGGTCGGCGGGCAGGCCCTCGAACAGGGAGCCGCCGGAGACCGTCAGGGGGGTGCGGCCGTACTCGGCCACGTCGGTGCGCTCGACCACGCCGCCGAGCGTCTGGGCCATCACCTGGAAGCCGTAGCAGATGCCGAACACCGGCACCCCGGCCTCGAACAGCCCCTCGGGCGCCGCGGGAGCGCCCGGCTCGTACACCGAGGCGGGACCGCCCGACAGGATGATCGCCTTGGGCCTCCTCGCCATCATCTCCGCGACCGGCATGGTCGACGGGACGATCTCGCTGAAGACCTGGCACTCGCGGACCCGCCGGGCGATCAGCTGCGCGTACTGCGCACCGAAGTCAACGACGAGAACAGTATCGAACGACTGTTCGCTCACGGATAGAACCCCTAAGAGGAAGACACGGAGTAGTCACCAGTCTAGGGGGCTCCTACGCTGAGTGAGCGCGCGTCGGGAGGGTGGGCCGTGACACCTGGAGAGGCCCAAAGGTTGCTCGTCTCCCGGTGATCTGTCACCTCGGTTGTGTAGATTCGTCTCTCGCCCCGGTTCGACCCCCTCGAGGAGCTCAGTCTTGAAGCGTGCAGTCAAGTACGCCGCCATCGGCTTGGCCGTCACGGCGGCGGCGTCGATTCCGCACGCGACCCGGCAGGAGGCCGTCGCGGCCGCGCCGGAGAAGCCGGAGAAGGTCTGCGCGGGCGAGGCCACCGACACCACCGGCGCGCGCGTCCGGGCCGGGTCGCACGCCACGGAGCCGAACGCCGCGGTCAGTCCCAAGACGGCGGCGGCGGTCGAGCAGGCCCTGAACCAGACGGCCAGGGTCAGCCAGTCGGGCAGGGCCAACGCGCTGCGCGCCGCGGTCGACGAGTGGATCAGCATCCCGGTCTGGTTCCACGTCCTCAAGGACGGCAAGAAGGGCGACGTGTCGAAGGCGATGCTGCAGAAGCAGCTCGACGTCCTCGACGCCACCTACCGCGGCAAGACCGGCGGGTACAACGCCCACGTCAACTTCTGGATCAAGGGCATCACCAGGACCAACAACAAGGCCTGGTTCACCAGCCCGCGCAAGTACGAGGCGGCCTACAAGAAGAAGCTGCACAAGGGCGGCAAGGGCACGCTGAACTTCTACACCGCCAACCTCGGCTCCGAGCTGCTCGGCTGGGCGACCTGGCCGTGGGACTACAAGAAGAAGCCGAAGCTCGACGGCGTCGTGGTCCACTACGGCAGCCTGCCCGGCAGCACGATCAAGAACTACAACCTGGGCTACTCCGGCACCCACGAGACCGGCCACTGGCTCGGGCTCTACCACACGTTCGGCCGCAACTACCCGTCCCAGGACGGCTGCGAGGCCGGTGACCGCGTCACCGACACCCCCGACGAGTCGGAGCCCGCCAGCGGCTGCCCGCTCATCGCGCCCGACACCTGCGACGCCCCGGGCACCGACCCGATCCACAACTTCATGGACTACTCCTACGACACCTGCATGACGCAGTTCACCGCGGGCCAGTCGACCCGCCTGCACAACACCTGGAAGCACTACCGCGCTCCGTAGGCGACGGTCAGCGGGCGGCGTAGGCGGCCCTCAGCTCGGTCTGGTCGCGCTCGGGGAGCATCCGGACGGCCTCGCGGAAGGTGACGCCCGACACCTCGCCGATCCTGGCGCGAACCCACGCGCGCACCCAGGCGGGGTCGCGCTTGGCGAGTTCGCGCAGGACCCAGCCGAGGGCCTTGCGGATGAAGAACTCCCTCTCGCCGATCAGCAGGTCGCCGTAGGCCGTCAGGCGGTCCAGATCGGGATCTCCGTCGCGGACGCCCGGGAGCAGGGCCAGCAGCGACGTGCGCCGGATCCAGAAGTTCTCGTCGCGCACCCAGGAATCCAGCGGGGACCGGTCGTCGCGGAGCAGCTCACCGACGATCTTCACGGCGATCGTGTCGACGTAGGCCCAGGTACGGGAGTCCCTGATGAGCCCCTCGGCGACCGCGAGGTCCTCGAAGCGCAGCAGCCCCACATGCCGGACCAGGGTCTCGATCGCCGCCATCCGCAGCTCGTGGATCCCCGGCGGCCACAGCTCGGCGGCGAGCGCGAGCGCCTCCTCACGGCCCAGCCCCGCGACCGCCACCCGGGTGATCTTCCGGATCTCGGGCACCGGCACCCCGAGGTGCTCCAGCTCGCTCTTCAGATAGGCCTTCTCGCCGACGGCCCGCTCGGGCGACGCCACGATCCGCAGCTCGCCCTCGATCCGATCGGCGATCTCCTCGACGCTCATGCCCGTAGTGTGGCCCGCCGCTCTGACAGAAGCTCCTCGAACAGGCCCTCCCAGCGCCGGGCGATCGCGCCGGGCCCGTAGGCGCGGGCGGCCTCGACGGCGGCGTCCCCCAGCCGGACGCGCAGCGCCCGGTCCTCGATCAGCCGGCACAGGGTCCCGGCCATCGCCTCGACGTCCCGCGGCGGGACCAGCAGCCCGTCGCGCCCGTGGGTGACGATGTCGGCGGGCCCGTGCGGGCAGTCGAAGCTCGCCACGGCCAGGCCCTGGCTCATGGCCTCGAGCAGCACCATCCCGAACCCCTCGGCGCGGGAGCTCAGCGCGAAGACCGACGCCTTGGCGTACTCGCGGTCCAGGGTCGTGGTCTGGCCCATCAGATGGACGTGGTTGTAGAGGTGCCGCTTGTTGATCTGCCTGCGGAGGGCGGGTCCCTGGTCGTAGCCGCCGCCGTAGATCCGCAGCCGCCAGCCGGGATGCCGGAGCGCGACCTGCTCGAAGGAGCGGATCAGCAGGTCGAAGCCCTTGAACCGGCGGAACCCCCCGGCCGCGACCACGATCCTGCTGTCGGGGTCGGCGCGGGGGACGTCCAGGGTGGGCAGCGGGTTGGGCATCAGGACGATCCTGGTGCCGGGCAGGGCCTCGGTGTAGGCGGCGGCGTCGTGGGCGGTCAGCGCGGCCACGAGGTCGAGCCGGTGGTAGTCGGCGAGGATCGCGGCGGTGACGTCGGGCCGGTGGCCGTGCAGGTTCCAGTGCTCCTGCCCGACCCGCACCGCGGCGCGGGAGCCGTACCGCGCCGACAGCAGGTTGAGGGCGGGACGGGTGGTGACGAGCACGTCGCGGTCGAAGGAGGCCATGTAGTCGGCGACGATCCGCTCGGTGCCGCGGGTGTAGACCGCCGAGCCGGTCTCCCCGGCGGGGATCTCGCTGCCCGGGGCCGGGTCGGGCGGGACGGCCCCCTTGCGGGCGTCGACCAGCCGGTGCAGCGGCACGTCCGGGCTGAGGGGGAGCTGGTGGCGCTCCCGCCGCCGGAAGACGCCCATGATCTCCACATCGTGCCCGGCCGCCGCGAGCTGGCCCGCCTGGGTGAACACCGTGCGGATCGTGCCGCCGATGCCCTCGGCGCAGTGCAGCATGTAGGTGATCCTCACCGGGCCCTCCGGCAGCGCAGCGCGAGATGGTCGCCGTCGGTGAAGACCGGCTTGACCCGGACGCCGCGGGCCTTCTGCGCCGGGTAGACGTAGACCTCGGCCTTCTTCGGGACGTCGTCGAGATGGCGGCCCAGCCGCAGCTCGGCCGCGGGAGAGCCCGCCGCGAGAGGAACGAGGTACATCTCCCACTCGGGCCAGGGGCGGGGCCGGGCGAACGCGGAGACGGGGAACGTCGTGGAGAACAGGGTGCCCTCGACGACGGCGGGGAAGCGGCGGAGGCGGGGGCCGCGCAGCACGCGGGCGGCGGCCCGGTGCAGGAGCGAGCGGCTCGGCGGGGCCGTGCAGCGCAGTTCCAGCAGCCGGCCGCCGGGCGCGGCGTCGATCAGGGAGCCGTCCAGGCGGACCCTGCCCTCACGGGGCCAGACCTCTTCGATTTCGGCGTGTGCCATGACCAGGAGTTTCGCCGCAAGGCCGCGGCCGGGGGCCGGGTTTGCCAAGCGTTGAAGACCCGGCGTGTCGTCGTTCAGGCGGTCGTGAGCCGGGCGGCGCGGAGGTCGGCCAGCAGGCTCTCCCAGGCTTCCAGCTGGGAGCGCGGGCCGAACCTGGCGCGGGTCGACCGGGCGGCCTCGGCGCCGAGGCGGGCGCGCTCGGCGCCGTCGCCGATCACCCGGCAGAGGGCCTCGGCGAGGGCGTCGGTGTCCTCCGGCGGGACGAGCAGGCCGTCCCGGCCATGGGTGATGATCTCGCGCGGGCCGAACGGGCAGTCGAAGCTGACGGGGGCGAGGCCCTGGCTCATCGCCTCGGCGAGGACCATCCCGAACGCCTCCCTGCGGGAGCTCAGCGCGAACACCGACGCCTTGGCGAACTCGGCGGACAGCCGCTCGCTCTGGCCCATCAGATGGACGTGGTTGTAGAGGTGCAGCCTGAAGATCAGCTCTTGCAGCCGCTCGCGGCCGGGGCCGTGGCCGTAGATCCGCAGCTTCCAGTCGGGATGCCGCGCGACGACCTGCGCGAAGGCCTTGATCAGCATCGGGAAGCCCTTGCGCCGGGCGAGGGTCCCCGCGGCGGCGACCACCTTGCTCGCCGGGTCGCAGCGCGGCTCGTCCAGGCTGTGCAGCGCGTTGGGCAGGGCGGCGGTCCGGACCCCGGGGCCGAGCAGGCCGGCGTAGCCCAGGCGGTCGGTCTCGGTGAGCGTCACGACCGCGTCGAGGCGGCGGTACTCGGCGGCGACGGCCGGGCGCAGGTCCCCGCAGAGCTGGACGATCGAGTTGTGCACCTGGCCGATCCTGATCACCGGCTCGGGGGCGTGCCGGGCGGCCAGCAGGTTGAGGGCGGGACGGGTGGTGATGAGGACGTCGGTGTCCAGCCTGGAGAACGCGTCCGCGACGGCGTCCACGACCCCGGGGGTGAAGCGGTGCCGGAACGGCTCCCCCTCGGGGATCTCCGGGCTCGGGCCGTCGTCGAGCACTCCGCTGCCGGCCTCGGTGAGATGCCGGATCCGGACGGCCGGGTGGTAGGGGAAGCCCGGGTTCCTGCGCCAGCGGAGCGCGCTGATCAGCTCGACCTCGTGCCCGGCGTCGGCCATCGCCGCGACCTGGGTGTTGATCGTCCTGACGGTGCCGCCCATGCCGTTGGCGTTCATCAGCGCATAGGTGATCCTCACTCGCTCAGTGTCCGGGCGGAGGGCGTCCGGGGGTCCGGGTTTGCCAAGCGTTGAAGCCCTCCGGCGTGTCGATCACACGCCGGAGGGCTCCGGAAGAGGGCGTCAGAGGGTTGCGAGCGCCCGCTCGGACTCCAGGACGGCGGCCGTCGCGTTGACGACCGCGGCGATCCGCAGGGCCTCCTGGACGAGCTCACGGCCGAGGCCGCCCTCGCGCAGGACCCTCTCGTGGGACTCCAGGCAGCGGCCGCAGCCGTTGACCGCGGAGACCGCGAGGCACCACAGCTCGAAGTCGGTCCTGTCCACGCCCGGCCTGCCGATGACGCTCATCCGCAGACCGGCCGGGAGCGTGGTGTAGGCCTCGTCCCCGATGAGATGGGTGGAGCGGTAGTAGACGTTGTTCATCGCCATGACCGCGTTCGCCGCCTTGGCCGCCTCGAACGCCTCTGCCGTGAGCCGGTCGCGGGCCTCGGCGGTGACCGCGGCGATGACCTCCGCGCTCCTCGTGGCCAGGGCGGTGGCCACGACCGTTCCCCACAGCCGCTGCTCGGACAGCCGGGAGGTGGTCGTGACGGAACCCAGGTTGAGCCTGATGTCCCTGGCGTAGGGCGGAAGGGCCGATGTGAGGGAGTCGAGGCTCACGCTCGGACGCCCGCGAGGAGCTTGCCGGCGTCGAGGGTGCGCTCGCCCTTGTTCCAGTTGCACGGGCACAGCTCGTCGGACTGGAGGGCGTCGAGGACCCGCAGGACCTCCTTGACGTTGCGGCCGACGGACCCGGCGGTGACCATGACGAACTGGATCTCGTTGTCCGGGTCGACCAGGAAGGTGGCGCGCTGGGCGACGCCGTCCGCGGTCAGGATGCCCAGGTCGGAGGAGAGCCCGCGGTTCAGGTCGGACAGCATCGGGAACGGCAGGTCGCGCAGGTCCTCGTGGTGCCTGCGCCAGTTGTAGTGGGTGAACTCGTTGTCCGTGGACACGCCGAGCACCTGGCAGTCGCGGTCGGCGAAGTCCTCGTTGAGCCGGCCGAACTCGGCGATCTCGGTCGGGCAGACGAAGGTGAAGTCCTTCGGCCAGAAGAAGACGACGCGCCACTTCCCCTCGTAGGTCTTCTCGTCGATCATGTCGAAGGCGCCGTCGGCGTCGAGGGAGACGCAGGCGGTGAGGGCGTAGGCCGGGAACTGGTCACCGATAGTGAGCAAGACGATCTCCAGGGTAGTCGTGATGGGAGAACGGTAGCGCCGAGCCCGTCGCCCCGGGGCCAAGGCCGCGAAGGCCGAAATCGCCGCCCGGCCAAAAAGTAGGTCAAGTGATCCCCAGGTAGTGACGATGCGCAAGGGTCCGGTAGCCAACTGTCACCATGCTTGCGAGCATGAACACACTGACCGTCGTCGAGATCCCGCGTCCCCGCGCCTCCTCCGGGCGTCCCGCCGCCGACCGTCCCGTCGCGTCCGTGGACTTCCGCCTGACCCTGGTCGAGGAGCTCCGCGACGCCGGCGCGGACGACCGGGACGGCGACTGGCTGCTGGCCCGCCCGCGCCGCTCGCTGTTCGGCCGGGTGCTGGGACGGAGGTGAGCTACAGCCTGGCGGACGTCCGGGGGACCCTGAAGGCCAGCGACTCGTGGTGGACGGTCTACTGCGTGGACCCGCTGGCGATCCGGCTGACCCGGTGCGTCGCGAACCGCACCCGGCTCACCCCCGGCGCGGTCACGGCCGTCGCCTTCGGGCTGGGGCTCGCGGCGGCGGGGGCGTTCGCGACCGGGGCGCTGGTGCTCGGCGCGGCGCTGTCCTACCTGTGCTTCCTGGCCGACTGCGTCGACGGGAAGCTGGCCCGGCTGAAGGGCCTCGGGTCGGCGTTCGGGGAGTGGCTCGACTACATCCTCGACCGGGTGCGCACGGTCGTGTGCGCGGCGGCCCTCGGCCACGGCCTCTACGCCGCCACCGGTGACTCCGGATACCTCCTGTTCGCCGCGGGGGTCGTCCTCGTCGACGTCTTCCGCTACCTCAACGGGCAGCAGATCGGGAAGGCCCGCAGGTCCCTCGCGCCGCCCGTCCCCGCGCCCCGTGCGCCCGTGCCGGAACGCGCCCGCGACCGGGTGCGCAGGCGCTACTTCAGCGGCATCGAGTTCCAGATGGCCGTGTTCGTCGTCGGCCCGCTGACCGGCCTGGTCGTCCAGGTGACGGCCTGCGCCGCGGCCGCGCTGCTCTGCTTCGAGCTGCATCTCATCCACGCGTTCTGGCGGCAGACCCGCCGCGCCGCGACAAGCCGGATGAACCCGAGCGAACCGGTGCTCGCCGAGTAAACGGCTTCTCAAGAACCCCTCAACTGGTCACGTCTTGCGTCCATGATTGGACGCTGAGTAGCGAAGGAGAGGTGTGCCGCGTGTTCCCTGTGCGATCCGTCCTACGGCTGCTGCCCGCCGGGCTGCGCCGCAGGATGCGGCGGAACGGCCGGGGCGCGGTGATCGTCACCGGAGTCCGCTGGGACGGCGACGGCACCCTCGTGCTGACCGGGGAGCACCCCGGCCCGCGGCGCAGGGTGATCCTGCACCACCGCAAGACCGGACGCGAGCACGTCTTCGCCCTCGAGAGCGACGCGGAGAGCGGCCGGTTCACCGCCCGCCTGCCGGTCGGCCGGATCCCCGTCTTCGGTGACGAGCTGCCGCTGACGAGCGGCGACTGGACCCTGCTGCGCTGCCACTGGGCGGGCGGCAGGCTGCCCGGCGCCCGGCTGGACGGCCGCCACGAGTTCAGGGTCCGCAGGAGCGGCGCCGACGAGCTCACGCTGCGGGTGCGGCGGGCCCTCGCCCCCGACGAGCAGGGCGCCTCCGCCCAGGCCAGGCTCCGCGACCACGACTATCCCGCGCTGCGCACCAGGCCGCTGCGCGATCTCGTGCTGTACGACTCGATGAACGGCCGCCGCTACTCCTGCAACCCGCGCGCCCTGTTCGAGCGGCTGCGCGAGCAGGACCGCGACCTCGACCACGTCTGGATCTCCGCCGACGGCCAGTTCGCGCCGCCCGAGGGCGCCCGGGTCGTCCTGTCCGGGACGCGCGAGCACTACGACGCCGTCGCCCGCGCCCGCTACCTGGTCGTCAACAACCGGATGCCGCCGTGGTTCCGCAAGCGCGAGGGCCAGACCTACCTGCAGACCTGGCACGGCACCCCGCTGAAGACCCTCGGCTTCGACGTCAGGACCCTGGGCGAGGCGCGCAACGGCGCCTGGGAGCGGATCCGCGGCGACGTCCCGCACTGGGACCACCTCATCTCGCCCAACCCGTTCACGACCCCGATCATGCGGCGTGCCTACGGCTACGAGGGCCCCGTCCTGGAGACCGGCTACCCCCGCAACGACCTGCTGAACGACCCGATGCGGGACGTCCGGGCGGCACGGGTGCGGGCCGCGCTCGGGCTGCCGCCCGGCAAGCGGGTCGTGCTCTACGCGCCGACCTGGCGGGACGATCTGATCATCGGCCGCAAGCAGCGCCGGCCCTACCAGCTCGCCCTCGACCTCGGCCGGGCCCGGGCGGAGCTCGGCCACGACCACGTGCTCCTGCTGCGCGCCCACCACCACATGGGCACCGGGCGGGCGTGGCGGCACGCCGACTCCTTCGTCGTGGACGCCTCCGGCTACCCCGACATCGCCGACCTCTACCTGGTCGCGGACGTCCTCGTCACCGACTACTCCTCGGCGATGTTCGACTTCGCGGTGACCGGCAAGCCGATCCTCCTGTTCGCCTACGACCTGGAGCACTACCGCGACGAGGTCCGCGGCTTCTACTTCGATCTGGCGGCCGAGGCGCCGGGGCCGCTGGTGCGCACGTCGGACGAGCTGATCGCGGAACTCCGCTCGCCCGACGACGGCGCGCACAAGCAGGCCTACGCGGACTTCGCGGCCCGGTTCTGCCCTTACGACGACGGCCGGGCGGCCGAGCGGGTGATCAACGAAGTGTGGGGGAACTGATGCGCAGGAACGTCGCGGTGGTGCTGGCCGGGGGCGTCGGGGAGCGGATGGGGCTCGGCATCCCCAAGCAGCTCGTCCGGATCGCCGGACGCCCGGTCATCGAGCACACGATCCGGGTCTTCCAGTTCAGCCCCGAGATCGACGAGATCGTCGTCATGATGGCCCCCGGCCACCTCGACGAGGTCCGCGCGCTGGTCGCGGCCGGCGGCTACGGCAAGGTCAGCCGGGTGCTGGAGGGCGGCGCGACCCGCGGCCAGACGACCTGGCGGGCGATCAACGCGGTCGACGACGAGTGCAACCTGCTCTTCCACGACGCCGTCCGGCCCTTCCTCGACGGCCGGACCATCTCCGACTGCGTGCGCGCCCTCGACACCTACGACGCCGTCGACGTCGCCATCCCCTCGGCCGACACGATCATCACGGTCGACGAGTACGAGCGCACCGTCCTCAAGGACGTCCCGCGCCGTGACCTGCTGCGCCGCGGCCAGACCCCGCAGGGCTTCCGCCGCTCGACCATCCGCGCGGCCTACGAGAAGGCGCTCGCCGACCCCGGCTTCACCTCGGGACGGGTCGTGGCCACCGACGACTGCAGCGTGGTCCTGCGCTACTTGCCGCAGGTGCCGATCAAGGTCGTCGAGGGCGCCGAGGCCAACATGAAGATCACCCACCCGGTCGACCTGTTCCTCGCCGACAAGCTGTTCCAGCTCGCCTCCGACACCGTCCCCTCGGCCGACCGCTCCCTGCTGGCCGGCCGGTCCGTCGTCGTGTTCGGCGGCGCCTACGGCATCGGCGCCGACATCTGCCGGATCGCGGCCGCGCACGGGGCGACCGTCCACGCCTTCTCCCGCTCGCTGACCGGCACGAACATCGAGGACCCCAACGCCGTCGAGCGGGCCCTCGCCCAGGCCGCGAAGGTCTCCGGCCGGATCGACCACGTGGTCAACACCGCGGGGCTGCTGCGGATCGGCCTGCTCGCCGACACCGACGACGCCGAGGTCGACGAGATCGTCCGGGTCAACTACCTGGCGCCGATCACGATCGCCCGCGCCGCCCACCCCCACCTGCGCGCCACCGGCGGCCAGCTCCTGCTGTTCACCTCCTCCAGCTACACCCGCGGCCGGGCCGGCTACAGCATCTACTCCTCGACCAAGGCCGCGATCGTCAACCTGACCCAGGCGCTCGCCGAGGAGTGGGCGCCCACCGGGGTGCGGGTGAACTGCGTCAATCCCGAGCGGACCGCCACCCCGATGCGCGAGCGCGCGTTCGGCGCCGAGCCCGCCGGCTCGCTGCTGCCCTCGAACGCGGTCGCGCTGACCGCCGTCGACGTCCTGCTGTCGGATCTGACCGGCCAGGTCGTCGACGTCCGCAGACCCGAGGTCCCCCCCGCCCGCGAACCGGAGCACGCCCGCGTGGAGGCCCTGTGACGCCCCTGCTGAGCTGCGCGCTGCCGTTCGCCGCCGCCCTCACCGGGAATCCCTGGCTGTTCGCCGCCGTCCTGGCCCTCTCCCACCTGCTGGACCGCCGCGACCGCGGCACGGCCCGGCTGCTCGAGGGGCTCGGGATCGGAGGAAGGGCCAGGTTCACGATCCGGCAGTCGGCGGCCCTGCTGCTGCTTCCGCTGCCCGCCGGGCTGGTGTTCCTGGCGCTGACCTGGGGGAGCGTCCTGCTCCTCGCGCTGCGGACCAAGGAGGACGAACTCCACGCCGTCGTGCGGCGCACCCGGAACGTCCCGCTGAGCGGGCCCGCTGTCCCCCGGCCCTCCCGGAGGCTGCCGTCGCCCCGCCCGGTGGAGACCGCCGCGGGGATCGGCGTCGCGTTCCTGCCGTGGGCCGCGGTTCCGGCGCTGGCCGTCGTGCTCGCCATGCTCGCCCCCGTGACGCTCGGCGTCCTGCGGGCGCGGCATCTGGGCGACCGGCACCGGTGGCGGGAGCGGGTTCAGGAGTGGGCCGGCTCCTACCGGCCGGAGGTCGTCCTCTACTTCCCCGGCGGGCCCGACGCGGTCTACCAGGCGAACATGTGGCTGGAGACCGTCGCCGCCCTGGACCGGCGTTCGCTGGTGATCCTGCGGGACCCGCGGGCCGTCGCCGCGCTGGCCCCGACCGGGCTGCCCGTGCTCTGCCTGGAGAAGGTGGGCGAGGCGATGGGGCTGGAGCTGCCGTCCGTCCGGGTCGCGCTCTACCCCGCCAACAGCGGGCTCAACAGCCATCTCCTCCGGCTGCCGCACTGCGGCCATGTGTTCGTCGGGCACGGTGACAGCGACAAGACGCCCAGCTTCAACCCGTTCACGAGGGTCTACGACGAGGTGTGGGTGGCCGGTCCCGCGGGCCGTGAACGGTACCGCAGGGCGGACGTCGGGGTCAGGGACGAGGCGATCGTCGAGATCGGCCGTCCCCAGATCGAGGCGATCCGCCGGGGGCCGTCCGGCAACGAGCGCTTCACCGTCCTGTACGCCCCGACCTGGGAGGGCTGGACGGCCGACGCCGACGAGTGCTCCGTCGGGCCGCTCGGCACGGGGATCGTCGAGGACCTGCTGGCGGCGGGCGTCCGGGTGCTGTACCGCCCGCACCCGCTGACCGGCCGCCGCTCGCCCGCCGTCGCCGCCGCCCACCGCGGGCTCCTGGCCCGGCTCGAGGTCGCGGACGGTCCCCTCCACGAGGCGTTCGCCCGGACCGACCTCCTGGTCTGCGACGTCTCCAGCGTCATCTCCGACTACCTGGCGTGCGGCCGTCCCTACGCCGTCACCAATCCGCGCGGCCTGGCCGAGGCCGACTTCCACGCCCGCTGCCCGTCCGCGTCCGCGGGCCATCTGCTCGACGGCGACGGCACCGCCGCCGCCCTGGCCGAGGTGATGGGGCCCGACCCGCTCGCGGAGCGCCGCAGGGAGCTCAGGCTCCATCTGCTGGGCCCGGACGAGCCGTCGCCGCTCACCCGCTTCCGCGACGCCGTCGACATGATCGCCAAGCGGGCCGAAACATGAACAGGAGCCGTGTGTCCCCCAAGCTCAGCGTCGTCGTTCCCGTCCACGATGTGGAGGACTACCTCGCCGCGTGCCTCGACTCGCTGGCCGCCCAGACCCTCACCGACCTGGAAGTCGTCATGGTCGACGACGGCAGCACCGACGCGAGCTCCGTCATCGCCAAGGCCATGGCCGGCCGCGACCCGCGCTTCCGGCTGGTCCAGCAGGACCCCGCGGGGCCGGGGCCGGCCCGCAACGCCGGGGTCAGGCTGGCGTCGGGGGAGTACCTGGCCTTCGCCGACGCCGACGACGTCGTCCCGCCGGACGCCTACCGCCTCATGGTCGCCTCGCTCGACCGGACGGGCTCGGACTTCGCGACCGGAGCCGTCGAACGCCTCCAGGACGGCCGTCTCGTCCGCTCGGTCCTGCACCAGGGCCTGCACGCCGAGCGTCTCGAACGCACCCATGTGTCGCGGCACGAGGTGCTGGTCAGGGACAGGACCCCCTGGAACAAGGTCTTCCGCCGCTCGTTCTGGGACGCCCACCTGTTCGTCTTCCCGGCCGGCCTGTACGAGGACCCGCCGGTCAACGTGCGCGCCCACGCGGTCGCCAAGGCCGTCGACGTCCTGCCCGAGGTCGTCTACCACTGGCGCAAGCGCGACGGCTCGATCACCGAGGAGCGCTACGACTCGGCCAACCTGGAGCAGCGGCTGGCCTCGGCCAGGACCGTCCGGGACGACCTGGTGGTCCGCGCGCCGAAGCTCGTCGGCGCCTACGACCGGCACGTCCTGGTCGACGTGGAGCTGCGGGTGCTGTTCGAGGGCCTCGAGCGGCTCGACGAGGCGGCCGGGCCGCTCCGGATCGGCGCCGGGCTCGCCGCCGCCATGGATCCCGCCTCGGTCGCGGGACTGCCCGCGATCGAGCGTCTCCGCCTGCACCTGCTCGCCACGGGCGCCGAGGACCGGCTGCGCGAGCTGCTCCGGTTCGAGCGGCTCGGAGGCACGGCCGCGACCACGGTCACCCGCCGGGGCCGCCGCTGGTACGCCGACCTGCCGTTCGCCGGGAGCGAGCCCGACCACCTCTACGACGTCACCGCCGAACTGCACCCGGTGGCCAGGGTCGACCGCTGCGACTGGACGGACGGGGTCCTACGGCTGGAGGGTCACGCCTACGTCCGCCACCTCGACGCCGCCGGTTCGTCGATCCGGCTGTGGCTGGTCTCGGCCCGCGGGCTCGGCCTGGTCCGGGTCCCCCTCACCCGGGTCGACCGGCCCGACGTGACTGCCGGGTCGGGTCAGTCGGCCGTCTGCTACGACGCCTCCGGCTTCACCGCCGAGATCCCGGCGACCGCCCTGCGGACCCTCGGGAGGTTCCGGCCGGCCGACTGGAGGCTGTACGTGGAGATCGTCAACCAGGGGGTCAGGCGCCGCCGCAGCCTCGGGAACCCGGGGTCGGCCGCGCAGAAGTGGCCTGCGGCCGTCCGGCTCTCCGGCGGGCTCCAGGCGGAGGCCGTCGCGGGGCCGGGACAGTACCTGCTGCGGGTCCGCCGGATCGAGGCCGAGATCACCGGCCACGAGGTCACCGGGGACGGGCTCGTGCTGTCGGGACGGCTGGCGGGCCGGCCGGGGGACAGGACGATGCTGGTCGCCGATTCGGGTTCGGTGAAGGTCAGGGCCGTCGCCGCGACCGACGGGCGGGACTTCCGGGTCGTGCTCCCGCTGGCGGACCTGGCGGAGCCGATCGGTTCCGGCTGGACGTTCAAGATCGGTGGCAGGGCGCTCAGGACCGAGCTCGAGGACGCGGTCGTCCCGGTGCCCGGCGGCGAGCTGGCCTTCACCCGGACCCGGTTCGGGACGTTCCGGGTCGTGGCCAGGACCCCGGTGCCGACCGTCACCGGGGTCGGCTGGACCTCCGACGGCGAACTGCGCCTGACCGGGGTGCACAGCGGCCGAGCGGAGGATCCGGCCGTGCTCCGGCTGCGCAGGCGCAGATCGTCGGAGGAGTACACCGTCCCGCTGACCTGGGAGGACGGCGGGGTCTTCAGCGCGTCCTTCCGGCCGGCGGCGATGCCCGGCACCTGGGGGGAGATCCCGCTGGGGCGGGGCCGCTGGGAGGTCCTCGGCGAGGACGACACCCCGGTCGTGGTGGCGCGCAGCGGGTTCCGCTCGCTGCCCGCGCCGAGGGTCGCCGGCGACCACGAGGTCGCGGTCACCCTGCACAAGGTCGACGAACTGGGCCTGAAGGTCGAGGCCGCCCTCACCCCCGCCGAACGCGGGAAGTACGCCCAGGCCCGGCTCAGCGGCACCGCCTACCGGGCGTGGCGGCGACGGCCCGTCCTCGACCTCGCGGTCTTCGACGCCTACAAGGGCCGCCAGTACTCCTGCAATCCGCGCGGCATCTTCGAGGAGATGCGCCGCAGGACGGGCGGGGAGGGCGGCGGGATCGACTGCGTGTGGGTGACCGCGGACGGGCGCTTCCCCGTCCCCGACGGCGCCCGCGTCGTCCTGGCCGGAAGCGAGGCGCACTACGAGGCGCTCGCCCGCGCCCGGTACGTGTTCGGCAACTTCTCGCAGGAGCCCTGGTACGCCAAGCGCGAGGGCCAGACCTACGTCCAGTGCTGGCACGGCACCCCGCTGAAGAGGCTCGGCCGCGACCTCAGGGAGATGTCCTACAAGCGGACCGAGGGCCGCGACTGGACCGAGCACGACGTCCCCCAGTGGGACCTGCTGCTCGCCCAGAACGCGTTCTCCGTCCCGCTGTTCCGCCGGGCGTTCGGCTATGACGGCGAGGTCCTGGTCAGCGGCTACCCGCGCAACGACGCCCTGCACCGGCCGGACGCCGCGGCCCGCGCGGCCGAGGTGCGGCGCAGGCTCGGCGTCCCCGAGGGCAAGCGGGTCGTCATGTACGCCCCGACCTGGCGGGACGATCTGCACTCGGCCATCGGCAAGCGCGGCTTCCGGCTGGAACTCGACCTGAACCGGCTGGCCGGAGCCCTCGGCGACGACCACGTCGTCCTGCTGCGCACCCACTACCTCGTCACCGACCGGCCGGCGTTCCGGCCCGGCGGCGGCGTCATCGATGTCACGACCTATCCCGACATCGCCGACCTCTACCTGATCACCGACGCGCTGATGACCGACTACTCCTCGGCGATGTTCGACTTCGCCTCGACGGGCCGACCGATGTTCTTCTACACCTACGACCTGGAGCGCTACCGCGACCACGTCCGCGGCTTCTACTTCGACTTCGAGGCCGAGGCGCCGGGGCCGCTGCTGAGGACGCCCGACGAGGTCTTCGACGCGCTCGGCGAGCTCGACGCCGCCCACCCCGGCCGGGAGCGCTACGCGGACTTCGCCGCGCGTTACTGCCCGCACGAGGACGGCTCCGCCGCCGGCCGCGTCCTGGACCACCTGTCATGAGCGCGCCCAGGCTGACCGTCGTCGTCGCCTTCCGCGACGCCTCCGACCGGCTCCAGGACTGCCTGGAGTCGATCGCCGCCCAGACGCTCTCCGACCTCGAGGCCGTCATGGTCGACGACGGCTCGATCGACGGCGGCGAGGTCGTCGCGAAGTCGTTCGCCGAGCGCGATCCCCGGTTCCGGCTGACCGAGCGGACCGGCGGGACCTCGGCCCGCGACCTCGGCGCCCGTCAGGCCCGCGGGGAGTTCCTGGCCTTCGTCGACCCCGACGACCTCGTCCCGCCCCGGGCGTTCGCCGCCCTGGTGGAGGCGCTGGAGACCACCGGCGCCGACGTCGCCTGCGGTGCCCTCATGCGCAAGGAGACCGGCCGCACCACCCTGGTCGCGCCGGAGCCGCCGCTGGACGAGCATCTGGCCACCAAGCTGTTCCGCACCGGGTTCTGGCGGCGCCGCGCCCTCGAGTTCGGCCCCGGCGGATGCGGGGCGGCGGCCGTCGTCCGCGCCCAGCTCCTCGCCTCGGCGGTCACGACGGTCGAGGCGCCGGTCCGGGTCCGCGACGACGTGCTCCGCCCGGTCGCCGCGAAGTACGACGCCGCGACCCTGCTGAAGGCGCTCGCCGAGGCCAGGGCCGTCCGCGACGTCCTGCTGGAGCACCGCCCCGGCCTGGTCGCGGAGTTCCGGCGCAGGATCGCGGCCGGGCTGCTCGGCGATCTCATCGACGCGATCCCCCGCACCACCGCCGGCGACCGCGGGACGCTCATGATCCAGGGGGCGGAGTTCCTGCGCGGCGCCGACGTGTCCGGCCTGCCCGCCCTGGCCAGGCTGCGGCTCCATCTGCTCGGCGCCCGGATGCCGGACGAGCTCGTCGAGGTCGCGGCGACCGACCAGGCGCCGATCGTCGGCGCTCCCGTCTTCCGGCGCCGCACCCTCACCGGGGTGCGCTGGTATGCCCGCTACCCGTTCTACGGCACGCGCAAGGACCTCCCCCGCCACCTCTACGACGTCACGGACGAGCTCACGCTCCAGGCCCGCGCCGACGAGCTCCGCTGGACGGGCGACCTGCTGACGGTCACCGGCAGGGCCCACTTCGGACGGGTCGACGTGGCCGCAGAGGACGATCTGCGGATCCGGCTGACGCTCCGCGACACCAAGCACGGGACCCGGGTGCCGCTGCCGGTCCGGCGGGTCAGGCGGCCGGAGATCACCGCCGCCTCCGGCCAGCAGACCGCCTGCTACGACTGGGCCGGATTCGTCACCGAGATCGATTTCGCGGCCCTGCCGTACGGCAGGAAGGGGCCGCGGGCTTCGGAGTGGGAGATCGAGGTCGAGGCCTCCGCGCAGGGGCTGCGCGAGCGGCGGCCGCTCGGCTGCCCCACCGCCCCGCAGGCCCGCTGGATCAGGTCGAGGGACCTGGAGTCCGGGGTGCGGATCCGCCCGGTCTCCGGCGGCGACCGCTTCGTCGTCAAGGTCGGCAGGCCCGCGGCGGTCGTCACCGGCCACCGCCTTT
This sequence comes from Actinocorallia longicatena, assembly GCF_039534125.1. Classification (NCBI taxonomy): domain Bacteria; kingdom Bacillati; phylum Actinomycetota; class Actinomycetes; order Streptosporangiales; family Thermomonosporaceae; genus Actinocorallia; species Actinocorallia longicatena. Next base: position 37,016 of record NZ_BAAAUV010000017.1, read on the forward strand.
CCGGGGACGGGATCGAGATCGCGGGCCGCGCCCGTACCGAGCCGGGCACCGGCGCCGGGCTGACCGCCCGCACGAAGGACGGCCGGCGCTTCACGGTGCCGCTCACCCCCTCCGGGGCCTTCGGGTTCACGGCGGTGCTGCCGCTGGCGGGCTTCACCGCCGAGGCCGGGCTCGGCGAGCTGTGGGACTTCTGCCTGGAGGCGGACGGCCGCTCCCACCGCCTGCTGCTCGACGAGGACGTCCCCGAGGCCCGCTACGCCCTGGGCGACGGGGACGAGCTCAGCCTCACCCGGACCCTCGGCGGCCACTGCCGCGCCCGCGTCGGACCCGCCCGCCCGATCGCGACCGGGGTCCGCTGGGACGGCCCCGACCTCGAGATCAGCGGCAGGCACCTCGGCCCGTCCGGACGGCAGGAGGAGATCACCGTCCGGCACCGGCAGACCGGTGAGGAGTGCCCGGTGCCGCTGCGCTGGACGGGCGACCGCTTCTCCTTCCGTTTCCGGCCGGGCCACACCGGTTCCGGCCTCGCCGGGCCGCTGATCCCCGGCACCTGGCGGTTCCTGCTGGACGGCACCGAGCTGGGCGCCGAGCGCCGGGTCCTCGCCGACCTGCCCGAGGCGAGGGTCGCGGGCTTCCACGAGGTGGAGGCCAGCGGGCGGACCGAGGCGCTGGAACTGCGCGTCCGCCTGGCCCTGGGCCCCGACGAGCGGGGCCGGTACGCCCAGCGGGTCCTGCGCGAGCGCGAGTACCCGCGGTCGCGGGCCGAACCGCTTCTCGATCTCGTGGTCTTCGACTCGTTCAAGGGCAAGCAGTACTCCTGCAACCCGCGCGCGGTCTTCGAGGAGCTCCGGCGGCAGGGCGGCGGGCTCGACTGCGGCTGGGTGTCGAGCCAGGGGCAGTTCACCGTCCCCGACGGCGGCCGCCCGATCCTGTTCGGCAGCCGCGACCACTACGAGGCCCTGGCCAGGACGCGTTACGTCGTCAGCAACGAGGCCCAGCCGCCCTGGTACGACAAGCGCCCCGGGCAGACCTACGTCCAGTGCTGGCACGGCACCCCGCTGAAGCGTCTCGGCCTCGACGTGCCGATGCTCCCGCACAAGCGCCAGGACGTCCGGAGCTGGATCGCCCAGGAGGTCGTGCGCTGGGACCTGCTCGTCTCGCCGAACCCGTTCACGACCCCGATCATGCGCCGGGCCTACCAGTACGACGGCCCGGTCATCGAGAGCGGCTATCCCCGCAACGACGTCCTCAGCGCCCCCGGCCGAGAGGAGATCGCCGCACGGGTCCGCAGGCGGCTCGGGATCCCCGAGGGCAAGAAGGTCGTCCTCTACGCCCCGACCTGGCGCGACGACCAGCTCGTCGCCCCCGGACGGCGCGCGTTCGAGCTGGCGCTGGACGTCGAGGCAGCGGCGAAGGCGCTCGGCGACGACCACGTGCTGCTGATGCGCACCCACTACCTGGTGACGGACCGCGTCTGGTCGCGGATCGAGGACTTCGTCCTCGACGTCTCCCGCTACCCCGACATCGCGGAGCTCTACCTGGTGGCCGACATCCTGGTCACCGACTACTCCTCCGTCATGTTCGACTTCGCCATCACCGGCAAGCCGATGCTGTTCTTCACCTACGACCTGGAGCACTACCGCGACCGGGTCAGGGGCTTCTACTTCGACTTCGAGGCCGAGGCGCCGGGGCCGCTGTGCCGCGATTCCGCCGAGCTCTTCGAGGCCGTCCGGGACCTGGACGCGGTCACGGAGGCGCACGCGGAGCGGTACCGGGCGTTCCGGGAGAAGTTCTGCCCGTTCGACGACGGGCACGCCGCCGAGCGCGTCATCGCGCGTCTCCTCGAGCTGGGGAACGGGTAGGGACCCCCGCATGAGGATCGACGAGCGCGAGATCGGAACGGCCTCCGCCCCCTACGTCATCGCCGAGATGTCCGGCAACCACAACGGCTCCCTGGACCGGGCCCTGGCCATCGTCGAGAAGGTCGCCGAGGCCGGGGCGCACGCCCTCAAGCTCCAGACCTACCGGGCCGACACGATCACCATCGACGCGGACACGGAGGCCTTCCGGATCTCCGGCGGGCACGGACTGTGGGGCGGCAGGCGCCTCCACGACCTCTACGAGGAGGCGCACACCCCCTGGGAGTGGCATGAGCCGATCTTCGACCGGGCCCGGTCGCTGGGGCTGACGGCCTTCTCGAGCCCGTTCGACCCGAGCGCGGTCGCGTTCCTGGAGGGGCTCGGCGTCCCCGCGTACAAGATCGCCTCCTCGGAGATCGTGGACCTGCCGCTCATCCGGCTGGCCGCCGCCACCGGGAAGCCGCTGATCATCTCGACCGGCATGGCGACCGCGGGCGAGATCGAGGCGGCGGTGACCGCGGCGCGCGGGGCGGGCTGCGCCGATCTGGTCCTGCTGGGCTGCACCGCCGCCTACCCCGCCCCGATCGAGGACTGCGACCTGCGGGCGCTGCCGCTGCTCGCGGAGATGTTCGGGGTGCCGGTCGGCTACTCCGACCACACGCCCGGGCTCGGGGCGGCCGTCGCCGCGGTGGCCCTGGGCGCGTGTGTCATCGAGAAGCACGTCACGCTCGACCGGGAGCCCGGAGTGGACTCCGCCTTCTCCCTCGACCCCGGGGAACTGGCGGCGCTGGTGACCGAGACCGGCCGGGCGTGGCGGGCGCTGGGCCGGGCGAGGATCGGCCCGCGGCCGACCGAGACGGAGGGGCTGAGGTTCCGGCGCTCCCTCTACGTCGTGGCCGACGTCCGGGCGGGCGAGCCGGTCAGCGCGGGCAACGTCCGCTCGATCCGGCCCGCCGGCGGCCTGGCCCCCGACGACTTCGGCCGGGTCGAGGGCCGGACCTTCCGCCGGGACGCCGTCAAGGGCACGCCGCTGACCTGGGATCTGCTGTGAGGAGGGCGTCGGCCACCCGTTCGCGGCCGCGCCCGTCGACCAGGCCGTGGCCGCGCCGGGCGAGGACCTCGCGGGCACCCGGGTCGGTCAGCAGCCGCAGGAGCTCCTCGGGGGCGTCCGGCTCGGCCAGCCCGGCGGCGAGCCCGCGCGCGACCACCGCGTCGTAGCCGAGCCGCTGGTTCTCCGCGACCATCACCAGGGCCATGGGCACGCCGAGGCAGAGCAGCTCCCAGGTGGTCGTCCCGGCCGCGCCGATGACGAGGTCGGCCGCCGCGGCGACCGCGGGCAGCTCCGGATGCGGCCTGATCGGGGTGACGGTCTGGCCGGGGCCCGTCCTGAGCGCGGCGACCCGTTCGGCGATCTCGTCGGTGACGGCCACGACCATGGCGTCGACCGGCGCCCCGGTGGCCAGGACCCGCGCGGCGACCTCGGGGGCGGCCTGCGTGGCGTCGGTGCCGCCGAGGAAGCACAGCACCCCCGGCCGTCCCGGCGTGTGCGTGCGGGGACGTTCGGGACGGAGCCTCCTGACCGAGTCGCGCAGCAGCACGAAGGACGTCCCGGCCAGGCGGGTGCTGCCCTCGGGCAGGGCCACGGGACGGTCCTCGGCGCCGAGGTTCTGGTCGAGGTAGAGGTCGGCGTGCTGGCCGCGGAGCGTGTCGTCGACGATGGCGAGCACGACGATCCCGGCCTCGCGCAGGGCCGCGCAGCAGCCGGGATCGGTCTCGTAGGAGTCGACGACGACCCGGTCGAGCCCGAGCCGCACCGCGAGCCCGGCCAGGCGCTCCGGCTCGTCCGGCGCGGCCACCAGCGGCACCCCGAGCGCGGCCATCAGCTCCAGCAGCCAGGGCGGCCCGGTGACGGTCCCCAGGAAGACGACCTCGGCGCCGCGCCCGCGCAGCTCCTCGGCCAGGGCGACGCACCGGATCAGGTGCCCCGCGCCGGTCCGCTCGCGTGCGTCGCAGCGGACGCCGATCCTCACGCCTCGGCGAGTTCCTTCTGCCTCGTGCCCGCGTTGAGCGCCACGACCTCGGGGTTCAGCTCCAGCCATTCGACCAGTGTGCGGTGCGGCACCGGCGTGTCGCCGAACTTCGCGACGATCGACTCGATCACCTGGAGGTCCTCGGCGGTGTCGAGGGTGACCCTGAACCGGGGCGCGGCGGGCGGGAAGGCCAGTCCCATCAGGCTGAAGGCCCCGGGATGGGTGTAGGCGTAGGACGTCACGTGGACGCGGTGGTGGTCGGCCGCGAGGCCGCCGACCCGGCGCAGGGCGGTGGACCTGATGACCTCGACGTCGAGGCCGCGCGGGAGCGTTCCACCCAGTGACGTGCTGAGGTAGTCGAGGTCGGGCAGGGAGCGGAAGACCGTCGCGGCCGTCCGGATGAGGGCAGGGTCGAGCAGCGGGCAGTCGGCGGTGAACCGCATGACCGACTCGGCCGGATGGCGGTCGAGCGCGTCGAGATAGCGGGTCAGCACGTCGTCGACGGGGCCGCGGTGCCAGGCGACGCCCAGCCGCTCGCACTCCTCCACGACGGCGTCGTCGACGGCCTCCTCGGTCGTGGCCACCACGAGGTCGTCGAGCGCGCGGCTGTCCGCGGCGGCGCGGACCACCCAGCCGAGCACGCTGCGGCCGTCCAGCCGCCGGAGGACCTTGCCCGGAAGCCGGGACGAGCCCATCCGTGCCTGGACGATCCCGACCATGCTCAGAGTCATAGTGTTTTTCTCCAGACCTACCCACCGTCGATGACTGAGAGTTAAGCTACCGCAACACTCTCACCCAGAGTGGTCAATCTTTATCGGAGGGTAACGACTTGGAGCTTGGCGGATCCTCGATCCTTCTCACCGGCGGCACCGGGTCCTTCGGCAAGGCGTTCCTGCGTCAGGCGCTCGACGAGCTGGATCCGCGGCGCATCGTCGTGTTCTCCCGGGACGAGCTCAAGCAGTACGAGATGAGGCAGGTCTTCGGAGACGATCCGAGGATCAGATACTTCATCGGCGACATCCGGGACCGCGAGCGGCTCAGGCGCGCCATGCACGAGATCGACTATGTGGTGCACGCCGCGGCGCTCAAGCAGGTCGACACCGCGGAGTACAACCCGTTCGAGTACGTCCAGACCAACGTGCAGGGCTCGCAGAACGTCATCGAGGCGGCCATCGACTGCGGGGTGCGCAAGGTCGTCGCGCTCTCGACCGACAAGGCGTCCAGCCCGATCAACCTCTACGGCGCGACCAAGCTCGTCGCCGACAAGCTGTTCGTGTCGGCCAACCACTACGCCGCCGGTCACCGCACCCGCTTCGCGGTCGTCAGGTACGGCAACGTGATGGGCAGCCGCGGCTCGGTCATCCCGTTCTTCGCCAGGCTCGCCGCCGAGGGCCGCAGCCTGCCGATCACCGACAAGCGCATGACCCGGTTCTGGATCACGCTCGACCAGGCCGTCCGGTTCGTCATGGACTCCTTCGGGCTCATGCAGGGCGGCGAGCTGTACATCCCGCGCATCCCCAGCATGCGGATCGTCGACCTGGCCAAGGCCGTCGCCCCCGAGTGCACGGTCCACGAGATCGGCGTGCGGCCCGGCGAGAAGCTGCACGAGGAGATGATCGCCCCCGACGACAGCCACCGGACCGTCCGGCTGTCCGACCGCTACGTGGTCATGCCGACGATCGCGACCTGGGGGTACACGCCGCCGCAGGCGGGGGAGAGCGTCAGCGAGGGGTTCTCCTACCGCTCCGACACCAACGACATGTGGCTGGTCCGCGACGATCTGCGGGCCATGCTCGCGTCGTTCGGGTGAGCCGGTGCTCCCCTACGGCAGGCAGTCCATCGACGAGGGCGACATCGAGGCGGTCGCGGACGTCCTGCGCGGCGACTGGCTGACCACCGGGCCCGCCGTCGGCGCGTTCGAACGGGCGCTGGAGGGCTGGGCGGGCGCCCCGTGCGTGAGCGTCACCTCCGGCACCGCCGCCCTCCACACCGCCTACGCGGCCGCCGGGATCGGCCCCGGCGACGAGGTCGTGACCTCACCGATGACCTTCGTCGCGACGGCCTCCACCGCGGCGATGCTCGGGGCGCGGATCGTCTTCGCCGACATCGACGAGGAGTCGGTGAACCTCGATCCCGCCGCGGCCGAGGCGGCGACCACCGCCCGCACCAGGGTGATCGCGGCGGTCGACTACGCGGGCCGTCCGGCCGACCATCCGGCGCTGCGCGAGGTCGCCGACCGGGCCGGAGCCCTGCTGATGGCCGACGCCGCGCACTCCCTCGGCTCGACGCTCGGCGGCCGTCCGGTGGGGTCACTGGCCGACGTCACGACCTTCTCCTTCTTCCCCACCAAGAACGCGACGACCGGCGAGGGCGGAGCCGTCGCGAGCACCTCGCCGGCGCTGCTGGAGCGGGCCCGGCGGTTCCGCTGCATCGGCCTGGTCAGGGATCCGGCCGAGCAGCGGTACCCCGACGAGGGCGGCTGGCACCAGGAGGTGCACGAGTTCGGCCTCAACTACCGGCTGCCCGACCTGCTGTGCGCCCTGGGCACCCGGCAGCTCGGCCGGCTGGCCGACTTCAAGGCCCGGCGGGCCGCCCTGGTGGCCCGCTACGGCGAACTGCTCGCGGGGGTGCCGGGACTGCGGCTGCCCGCGGCGGCCCGGGGCGCCGATCCGATGTGGCACCTGTACGCCGTCCGGATCCTGGACGGCCGCAGGCGCGAGGTCTTCGACCGGATGCGGGCCGCCGGGATCGGGGTGCAGGTCAACTACATCCCGGTCCACTGGCACCCGGTCTTCGCCGACCTCGGCTACCGCAGGGGGCTCTGCCCGCGGGCCGAGGCCTTCTACGCCGAACAGCTCTCGCTACCCCTCTATCCCGGCCTGTCCCGTTCGGACCAGGACCGGGTCTGCGACGCCCTGCTCGGCATCCTCGGCTGAACAGCTCATCAGCCTCAGCCCGGGATGCTGCTGCGACCTGACGATCCGGACCAGCACCGGCGCGGTGCGGGGCGCGAGCCTCACCTCGACCCGGCCGTCCGGGTCGCAGGTGTCGCCGACCGCGAAGTCGGCCCCGGTCGCCAGGTCGACCGCGGTGAAGCCCGGAGCCTCCATCGGCGTCCGCAGCAGCGCCTGGAGGGCCAGTTCCGCGGCGCGTTCGGCGTGCTGGGAGTAGCGGCCCCACCGGGTGCGCGCGGAGGCCTTCCGCGGGAGCGGCGCCAGATCGAGGCGCAGCGCGGGCCCGGGATTGACGACGAACAGGTCGGAGTCGAGCGCGACGGGGCCCGCGCTCCCGAGCTTCCTGGTCGGGACGCCGCCGGTGCTCACCCAGCCGAGGCTCTCGCTCGTGCGGCCGTCGATCCTTCGGGGCATCGGCTCGGGGGCGGGGCCGCGGCCGAGCTCGGCCTCCAGGACGGACAGGCCGGTGGCGGCCCGGGGCATCAGGCCCGGGGGCACCGCGACGGCGCCCCTCCACTCGTGGATCCCCCAGAACTCGACCAGGGCGAGCCCGCCCGGCGGGACCTCGTCCGGTTCCAGGTCGAGATGGATCTCGGCGTTCTTGCGCTTGCCTCCCCGCCCGGTGAGCAGCAGCGCCCGCCGGAGCCTCCGCTGGACGCAGACCAGGACGAGCCGGGGCTCGTCGCCGCCCCTGGGCACCTCGGGGCCCGTCGCGTCCTCCCAGGTCGTGGGGGTGTGCTGGTCGACGGCCACCCGCAGGCGGAGCCCGCCGCCGGAGGGGAAGGCCAGGCCCAGGACCGAGGGGGAGGAGGTGCAGCGTCCGACGGTCCTGACCCGGCGGGAGAAGCCCTCGGTCAGGCGGACCGCCGGGTGCCGTCCGTCGGTGAGGGAGGCAGGGAAGCCGACCGTCTCCTCGGTGTCGCGGTCGGTGAGCAGGTAGGTGGCCTTCGCGGACATGTCGGTCAACCTCTCGGGTCGGCGGGGAGCGCTTCGGACAGGGCCTCGGCCGAGGTGAGGTCGAAGCGGGTCAGGAACGGCTCGCGCCGGTTCCACATGCGGCGGACGGCGGAGAAGAGCGGGTCTCCGTCGGACTCCACCGACCTCATGTTGATCTCGAGGGCCCGGAAGTGGGTCTGCTCCGGCATCAGGTCCCAGTGCGGGACCAGCAGGGACGCCACGTCGGCGGCGCCGCGGTAGAACCACAGCCACAGCCGGGCGCGTTCGACCTGCTCGGCTGTGATCAGGGACTCGCCCCTGGCCAGCGCCTCGATGAAGGACGTCAGGGTCTTCCAGTAGGACTCCCGGTCGGTGACCACGGTAGAGACCGAGCAGGAGCTCCACTCCGACCAGCCGGTCTGCAGGACCGGGATGCCGAACGCCGGGAGCTCGTTGCTGACGCTGCCGCGGACGGTGAGGCCGAGGTCGGTCATGCTCCACAGGGCGTTCTTGGACAGGTCCTTGCTGCTCATGAAGACCATGTTCGGGAACGACGCGTGGGCCTCCGCGACCGAGGCGAAGTGGCCGGTCGAGTCGTACTTGTCCTGGTCGGGATGGTCGAGGACCAGCCAGTTCGCGGCGGGAAGCGTGGGCGCGGCCCTCACGGTCTCCTCGAACCATCCGGCCAGGTCGCCGAAGGACTCGCGGTTGGTGCCGAGGGCGTCGGAGACGGCGTGGTTGAAGACCGTGACGACCGGCAGCGCGGGATCCAGGCCCAGCCGCTCCATCGTGTAGGCCCGGAACTGGGCCCGCTCCCCGGGGGTCCGCAGCTCGCACACCGCGCTCGCCCCGAACCGCCACCAGCTCGGCCGGCCGAGGTTGCTCCGGCTCCGCCAGGCCACCAGCTCGGCGGACGGCCGGATGATCTCCCGGTTCGCCCACACGTGGTCGTCGAAGTAGCGGCCGATCTCCCGGGTCATCTCGGCCCGGAATCCCTCGGGCTCGCCCGCCACCTTCTCGGGGAACAGGGTGTAGGCCTTCAGCGATCCCGTCGACTGCACGTGGACGACCGGCACCTCGTGCCGGAGGGCCGCCTCGACGCCCAGCCCCCACGGGTCGTAGTCGACATGGCTGGTGACGAAGGCGACCGTGTCCAGTTCCCTGAAGAGGGTCTCGTAGATCCCGGCGAAGGCCGCCGAGCGCAGGCCCCGGCCGGTGTACCGGGCGTCCTCCCGCTGCTCCGGGTCCAGCCGCGGCACGAGGTCGAGGCGGCAGACCGAGGCGTAGGTGCTGGCGTCGAGCTTCCCGGGGGTGATGCCCGACCAGCGGACGGGGCCCTCGCCGGAGGGGACGAGCCGCTCGCCGGCCACGTCGAAGGCCGGGGGCTCGCCGTCGGGGGCGGCGGTGAAGCGGTCGGCGAGGGCGTGGACGTCGATGACCTCGGCGACGTGGAACGCCTCGCACAGCCGCTCGACCTTCTCGACGTTGAAGTCGGCCCAGATGGTGCCGTACCAGTGCTCGTCGGTCCCGGTGAGGACCAGGATCCGGGCCGGTTCGACCCGGCGCAGGGCGTTGGCGAACAGCAGGTTCCGCAGGACGTTGCGCGACTGGTGGTGCAGCGCCTCGACGACGATCCACCGGTCGCCGTCGGAGGCGGGCAGGTTGTTGCGCCAGAAGACCGAGGCGATGCCCAGGAATCGCTCGAAGTCCACCGGCTTCACTTCAAGTCTCACAGTGGGTCTCCAGCGGAATCGTTGGTGGTTAGGCGACATAACGCAGGGTAATCAAATGGTGGCACAGTCGACGTGGGGATGTCAGGTGCATCACGGCAATCATTGGTACGGCCATGCACACGTACTGGCCCGGTATTGCGGCCTGGACGAGTCCCGTCCGCCGCGTATGCCGGGATATCTGCAGCATGGCTGGAATGTTTTGAACGGCTTCGGCACCCGGCATTCCTTCGAGCCGGGCTGGTCGCGCTTCCTGTGGTCGGAGCGGGTGCGCCGACGCGGCCTCAGCCTGGACGGCCATGACGGCCGGGTGATCGGCGCTCCCTGGAACTACCTGCTGGAACTCGAACCCGAGCAGCCGCTGAGCAAGCGGGAAGGGGTGATCTGGTATCCCTTTCACGGCTGGGAACAGCAGCGCGTCATCGGCGACCACAAGGGCCTGATAGAGGAGATCCGGGACGTCGAGACCGGGCCGGTCACCGTCTGCCTCTACTGGCTCGAATACAAGGATTCCGGCATGAGGGAACTGTACGAGTCGGCGGGTTTCCGCGTCATCAGTCACGGTTTCCGGGGCAACAACTACCGGTACACCGACACGAATTTCCTGAAAAGGCAGCTCGCGGAGCTGAGGACGCACCGCAGGGTCGCCTCGAACCGGCTCAGCACGGCGATCCTCTACGGGATCTCGGTGGGATGCGAGCCCGCCGTCTACGGCGATCCGATGGTCCTCGACGACGCCCACCCGGTCTTCGGCGGGGTCGGGCGGCTGCGTCGGCAGTGGCCGGAACTGCACGGCGAACGGGTCGACCCCGGCCGGGCCAGGGAGATCGCCCGCGAGGAACTGGGAACGGACTACCGGGCGGAGCCGGCGGAACTGCGGGAGCTCTTCCGCTGGCCCGCCGCCGAGGAGGGGCGATGAGCGCGATGAGCGGGGTACGGCTGATCGGCGGCGAGCTGGTCGCCGGTTCCGATCTCGGCGGCGTCCTGCCCGGCGGGGCGGCCGTCACGGCGCTGCTGGGACGGGCGGTGCCGGCCGGGAGCCGGGTGCTGCTGTGCGGGCCGCACGAGGAGCGCGTCCTGGAGTGGCTGCTCGACCGGCGGGCGCACGTCTCCTACCTCGTGCGCTCCCTGCCGGACGCGCAGGAGATCGCCCTGCGCCGCGCCGAGGACGAGGAACTGGCCGTCCTGTGCGGGGGGCTGGCCAAGATGGAGGGCGAGGGGCCGTTCGACGCGGTGATCGCCGCAGGCGGCCTCACCCGGCTGAACACCCCGGACAGCAGCCCGCTGACCTGGGCCGAGAGCCTGGAGGTGCTGACCGGGCTGCTCGCGGAGAACGGCCGGATGCTGCTCACGGCCGACAACGGCTTCGGCGTCCACCGGCTGGCCGATCCCGACCCGGAGACCGCTGAGAACTGGCAGGTCGAGCAGGATCCGACCCTGCCGGGCGATCTGGAGGACTTCGCCTCCCGGCTGGGGGTGGGCTCCGACCGCTGCTTCGCCGCCTATCCCGGCCCGTTCGCGCCGACCCTGCTGCTCGGCACGGAGCGGCTGGGCGACTTCGCGCTCGCCGGAGTGCTGGTCGCCCGGTCGCTGGGCGTCCGGTACGCGCGGACTCCGGTGCTCTTCGACCCGGGCGAGCCCGCGGTGCGCGCGCTCCGGCAGGGCAGGGGAGCCGACTTCGCCCCCGGCTGGCTGGCCGTGACCGGGCCGGAGCCGCTGCCGTCCGGGCTCGCGGTCGAGGGGCACGGCGCCTGGTCGGTGCCCGTCGAGCTGCACCGGGCCCGCGAGGGATGGGAGCGGCTTCCGCTGTCCGGTGAGGCGGGGGCCGCGGGCCTGGCCCTGCGCGATCCGGCGCTGCTCGCGGGGCCCGTCCCCGGGGGGAGGCTGCTGGAGGACGAGCTCGTCGAGGCCTGTGCCCGGGGCGATCTGCCCGCGTTGCGCGCCAGCCTGCGCGCCTATGCCGCCTGGCTCGACGGGCAGCCGTCACCGGCCTTCGCGACGCCGAGGGACGTCGTCTTCGGCGGCGAGGGCTTCGAGGTCCTCGACCCGAGCTGGGACTGGGCCGAGCCCGTGCCCGCCGGGCTCGCCCTGGCCCGCTCGATGTGGCTGCTGGCCCACCGGCTGTGCTCCGGCGGGCTGCGGCACCCGTGGCCCGCGACCCTCGACCTCACGGCGATCGCGACGACCCTGCTGGCCATGGCCGGACGGCCGGAGGACCGGATCCACCTGCGCGAGGCCGTCCTCCTGGAGGCGGCGATCACGGCGGTCCGCGAGGAGCTGAGCCCGGCGGGTCAGTCCCGCCTGGCCGCCGACCTGGAGGAGGGCGCGTCCCGCACGATCCCCAGCCACCGCGACGCCCTGATCGCCCGCCGCAGGGCCCTGGCCGAGCTGGAGGAGTCCCTCCGCCGCACCGACTGGCTCAACACCGCCCTCCTGGAACGGGAGGCCGAGCTCCGCGATCTCCGCACGGAACTCGCGGCGGCGAAGAAGGAGACCGCGGCCGCCCGCCGCGACCTCGCCCGGGTGAAGGATGTCCTGGCCGGTGCGCAGCGCGACCTGAAGGCGGTCAAGGAGAACCTGCGAACGCTCCGCGGCTCCCGCAGCTTCAAGATGGGCCGCCTCGCCACGGCCCCCGCGAGGGCCGTCCGCAGGGTCAGACCCTGACGGTCACCAGGCGGGTGAACTCGTGGAGGAGGTCGTAGCCGTCCCAGACGGGGGCGAACGACAGGGCCGAGCCGAAGGGGACGATCCGGTCGATTCCCCGGCCGCCGGCCGCCGCCGCGAACGCGTGGAGCTCGGCGGCGTCGAAGCCGTAGACGCTGAGCGTCTGGTCCTTGCGGGTCAGCCGCGGGATCAGTGAGGCCAGGCCGGGGACCTCGGTGTGGGCGAAGGCGCCCGCCCCGAGCCAGTGCCGGGGGAGCCGCCCGGGGTCGGTGAGGCCGATGGCCGCCAGGCCGTTGCCGTGGAAGCGGAGCGAGTCCGCGGCGCCCTCGGCGGCCATGCCGTAGGCGGCGACCCGCTTCTGGACGGCCATGGCGGCGTCGGTGGTGAAGCCGCGGGCGGCGGCCGCCTCGTCGACGAGGGCGCAGAACTCCGTCCGGTCCCCGGCGGAGCCGCCGCCGACCCAGAAGACCGTGCGCGGGGAGGAACAGGCGGCCTGGTCGAACCAGTAGGAGTCGGTGACGAAGGCGTCGGCGGCCCTGCGGCGCTCGGCGGGGCCGGCCGCGGCCCAGGCGCCGGACGAGACGGCGGCGAACGATGAGCGGTCGGGGAAGGCGAGGTCGCGCGCCGAGGGGCGCAGCGGGAAGCGGCGCAGCCCCTCGACCGAGGAGTCGCCGCCCCAGATGACGCGCAGGTCGCAGGCCAGGGAGAGAGCCGCGGTGATCTCGTCGGACCGGTCGTAGGAGACCAGCCGCTGGGTGCGGGCGATCGCCGGATGGGCGTCGGTCTCGCGCAGGGCGTCGAGGATGGCGCCGGTGGCGGGGCCGCCGCGGGCCGACAGGCGCACGATGTTGGCGTTGCCCGCCAGGGCCGACAGCGCCCAGGAGTAGACGAAGACGGTGTCGACGTTCGCGGGCGGGAAGTGCAGGACCAGGCCGCGCGGATGCCGGAGGACGCCGCCGGGGTCGGTGAAGGAACCGAGCCGGTTCAGCTCCCCTCGGCGCAGGAAGAACCCGAGCGCCGCGAGCTCCGGATGGAGCCGGGCCCTGGCCGGGTCGAGGAGCCGCTTCGACAGCGCGGCGAGGAAGTCGCGGACCCGCTCGTCGCCGACGGTCAGCGGGCCGTCCGGCGGTTCGGCGGCGGTCTCGGCGAGCAGCGGGCCGAGCGGCGGGACGGTCTCGACGATCATCTGGCCCCCTGGTAGGTGTCGCCGCAGCCGCGGGCCTCGGCCCTGGGAAGGCGGCCGAGCACGGAGAAGCGCTTGCCCGGCCAGTCGCCGTCGTCGACGCCGTGGATCACGCCCAGGTCCTCGGTGAGCAGGACATGGCCCGGATAGGACTCGGGCAGGGTGCTCACGACCTCGATCACCCCGGGAGTGCCGTGCGGGGCCTCCGCCCAGGTCGCGGGGTCGCGGACGATGACGTCGGCGAAGTCGGGGCAGTAGAGCGAGCCGCCCGAGGGGCCCTCGAGGAAGACCGTCCCGATCTGCTCGACCATCCCGTAGAAGTCGTGGATCCGCACCAGCCCGGTGCGCTCGGCGAAGGCGGCGCGGAAGGAGGCGGCGTCGACGGCCCGGTCGGCGAGCTTCTTCCAGCCTCCCGAGTGCACCAGGACGCCGTTCGACAGATCGAGGCCCGCCCCGGTCTCGTAGAGGTACTGCCAGACCATGAAGGTGAACCCGAAGATCAGGAACGGCCCGTCGCCGTGACGGCCGAGGAACGCCCGCACGGCCTCGGGGTCGGGCCGTTCGTCGTCGTCCAGCGCCCAGGCGTGGTCGCGGCCGAAGGTCGCCATGCCGAGCACCCCCGCGGCGCGGGCGCTGGCCTTGCGCCGGATGGCGGGGCTGTCGACGATCAGCATGGGCAGCCGCCGGGGCCCGAGGACGGTCTGGAGCGTGCGCGCCAGCATCCGGGTCTGCACCGCGGCGGCCTCGCGGTCGAGGTGGATCCGGCTGACGGCGCCGCCGGTGGTCCCGCTCGAGGTCAGGACCCGGAACACCGCCTCCTCCGGGACGCTGCGCAGCTCGTGCTCCTTGAACATCCGCACCGGCAGCCACGGAAGGTCCGCGACGGCCGTGTACTCCTGCGGGGCGCCGAGCGCGTCGAGGATCCGGGCGTAGGGAAGGCAGCGGGCGCGGTGGCGGGCGGTGAGGGCGGACAGCTCGCGTGCCAGCCGCTCGTCCTTGACGGCCTGCGGCGTCCGGGCGGGGTGCATCGGGGAGGTCGTCATTCCGTCAGCGCCTCCAGAGCGCGATAGTCGATCTTGCCGTTGCCGAGCAGGGGGAGGGCGTCGAGGGAGCGGACGTCGAAGCCGCTGTGGTGGAGGCGGAGCCGGTCGGCGAGCTCGCCCGCGGCCCTGGCCAGGGCCGCCTCGTCGGCGCGCTCGGCCCAGATCACGACGCGGTCGCCGTGGCTGACCGCCGCGACGGCGCCGAGCCCGCCCGCCATGCGCTCGACGTCGTCGAGGTTGAGCCGGGTGCCGAAGACCTTGCCGATGCGCTTGAGCCTGCCGGTCAGGGTCAGGTACCCGTCGGCGTCGAGGCGGCCGAGGTCGCCGGTGGCCAGGACCCCGCCGAGGTCGTCGCCCCGGGCGAGGTCGGCGGCGTTCTCGGCGTAGCCCATCATCACGTTCGGGCCGCGGTAGAGGACCTGCTCGTCGCGGATCTCCAGGGAGCCGCCGGGGATCGCCCGCCCGGCCGAGCCGGGACGGGCCGTGAACTCCTCCGGCGGCAGGACGGCCATCCGCGCGGTGGCCTCGGTCTGCCCGTACATGATGTGGAGCGGCAGCCTCGCGGCGAACTCGGCGGCGAGTTCGGGCCGGAGCCTGCCGCCCGCCTGGGTCAGCGCGCGCAGGCTCGGGTGGGCGGCCGGGTCGAAGCGCAGCCGCCGGAGCATCTCGTACTGGGCGGGCACACCCGCGAGCGACGTGGCCCGGTGGGCGTCGACGGCGTCCCAGAAGCTCCGGCTCATGAACCCCGACGCCTCGAACACCACGGTCGCGCCGCGCACGACATGGCTGTTCAGCACGGAGAGGCCGTAGCTGTAGTAGAGCGGCAGGGTCGTGGGGGCGACCTCGCCGGCGTCGATGCCGAGCGCCTCGGCGATGCTCTCGGCGTTGGCTGTCACCGCCCGCCGCGACAGCCGGACGAGCTTCGGGTCGCCGGTCGAGCCCGACGTCGCCAGCAGCACGGCCAGGTCGGGATGGCAGGCGGCGCCGGGCCCGCGTTCGGTGATCCCGCCGGAGTCCAGGACGGCGGCGGCGCCGAACCGCTCGGCGAAGGCCCCGGCGGGCAGGGCCGGATCGAGCAGGATCACCGGCCGCTCCGCCAGGACCGCCCCGAGGTACCACAGGGCGGTCCGCACGTCGGTGGCCGCGCTCAGGACCAGCGGTCCCGGCGGCAGCGCGCCCAGGGCCCCGGCGGCGGCCTCGGCCTCGTGAACTCCGCTGATCTCGCCCGTCGCGGCGTCGACCAGCCGGGCCCCGGGATCCATCACAGGACCAGCCCCCCGTCCACGCCGATGACCTGGCCGGTGACGAACCGGGCGTCGTCGGAGAGCAGGAAGGCGATGACGCCCGCCACGTCCTCGGGCGAGGCCAGGCGTCCCAGCGCCGTCGCCGCGATCCGCTCCGCGCGGGCCCCGGCGTCGAGGGAGGCGAGCATGTCGGTCTCGACGAAGCCGGGGGCCACCGCGTTGACCCGGATCCCGGCCGGGCCGAGTTCCTTGGCGGCGGCTCTGGCCAGCCCGAGGACCGCGGCCTTGCTGGCCCCGTAGACGGCCTGCCCGGCCATGCCGGAGGTGCCCATCACCGAGGACAGCAGCACGATCGAGGGCCGGGTGCCGCGCCGCAGCAGCCGCACCGCCGCCTGGACGGTGTGGACCGCGCCCGCCGCGTTGACGGCGAACAGCCGCTCGACCGACTCCGCCGGGGTCATCCCCAGCAGCCCGGCCTCGTGGACGCCCGCGTTGACCACCAGCCCGTCGAGGCGCCGGTGCTCGCGGAAGACCGTGCGCAGGAAGCCCGCGAGGGCCTCGGGATCGGCGACGTCGGCGTGGGCGCCGCCGTGCCGCACCACGGTCCAGCCGCGCCCGGCCAGCAGGTCGGCGGTGGCGGCCCCGATGCCGCGGGTGGAGCCCGTCACCAGGACGACGCGGCCGTCAGGCAAGGCAGCGCTCCACCAGCTCCTTCGCCTTGCCGAACGAGCTCATGTCGATGACGTCCTGAGTGTCGATCATGATGTCGAACGCGTCCTCGATGGCCGCGACGAGCGTCATGTGGGCGAGGGAGTCCCACTTGTCGATCGCCCGGTACTCCAGGCCGTCGACGTCGTAGCCGTCGGGCAGGTTGAGGGCGGTGCGGAAGACCCGGCGGAGTTTGTCGATATCGGTCATGAGACCTCCAGGGGGTGGCGTAACGTCCTCGATTGAACACGAAGTGCAACCAGAGCCGAGTGTAACCAGAGGGTGTGACGGGAGTCGACGTGCTTCGCGAGCCGACCGAAGACGATCTCGATGCGGTCCGCCGGTGGCGCAACCATCCGCAGGTGCGGGCGGCGAGCTTCACCACCCACGAGATCTCCGCCGAGGAGCATCGTCGCTGGTGGACGGCGGTGCGCTCCGATCCGTCGCGGCGGGTGCTGGTCTATGAGCACCGGTCGGTGCCCTCGGGCGTCGTCACCTTCTCCGGCCTGGACGGCGACGCGCCGGAATGGGGGTTCTGGCTCGACCTCGACGGCCTCGGCGACGCCCTGATGCCCGCCTGGATCGGGCTGGAGCGCGCGGCCGTCGACCACGCCTTCACGGTGCTGGCCGTCCCGGCGCTGCACGGCGAGGTGCTCGCGGGCAACGCGGCCGTCCTCGCCCTGCACCGGCGCACCGGCTTCCGCGAGTCCGGACGTCATATCCGGCGAATCAATGGAATCGACCAGGAAGTGGTACGGCTCGTGCTGACGCGCGAGGAAACTCCGTCCTAATGGATCTTCGTGTGACCCGCGCATGGGCCGCCCTTGGCGGGGCGGGGGTAGGCCCACCTGCGTGGACCCCACCAACCACTTCTACGGGCACTCGCGGATCCTGAGCCGCTACTGCGGACTGCCGCCGGACGATCCGCCGCGGATCGGCGGAGTCCTGCAGCACGGCTGGACCTTCGTGCACGGCTACGGCATCGGCCACAAGCTGACGTCGGGCTACGGCAAGTACGTCTGGTCGGACGTCGTGCGGCGGCGCGGGATCGCCCACGGCTGGCGCGACTACACCGTCATCGGCGCGCCCTGGAACTACCTGCTCGAGCTCGAGCCGGAGGAGCCCGCACCGGCCCGCGAGGGGACGATCTTCTATCCCTTCCACGGGTGGGACAGGAACGAGCTGCTCGGCGCGCACGACCGGCTCATCGCCGAGATCAGGGCGACCGAGCCGGGCCCGGTGACGATGTGCCTGTACTGGCTGGAGTACGACCAGCCGCACATCCGGACGGTCTACGAGAAGGCCGGATTCCGGGTGATCAGCCACGGCCGCCGCGACGGCGACCCCGGCTTCCTCTACCGGCAGCTCGCCGAGCTGCGACGGCACCGCAGGGTCGCCTCCAACCGGCTGACCTCGGCCGTCTTCTACGGGATCGCGGCGGGCTGCGCGCCCGCGGTCTACGGCGATCCGATGCTCATGGCCGGGGTCAATCCGCTGTACGAGGGCAGGGACCTCGTCCCGCGGCTGTACCCGGAGCTGCACGGTCCCTCGGTCGAGCTCGCCGTCGCCCGCGAGATCGCCGCGGCCGAGCTCGGCCGGTCCTACCTCGCCCCGCCGGAGGAGCTGAGGCTCCTCCTCCGGTGGCCCGTACCAGCGGAGGTGTCATGAACGACGCGACGAACGGCGTGCGACTCATCGGCGGGGAGATGAACCGCTGGGCCGATCTCGCCGCGGGGCGTCCGGCGGCGGGCGGGCCGGTGCTCCGCGACCTCGTGCGGCGCTTCGCCGGGCCGGGCGTCCGGGTGCTGGTCGCGGGCCCGCACGAACCGGAGCTGCTCGGCGGCCTGCTGGACTCCGGGGCCGGGGTGACGGTCATGGTCAGGTCGCTGCCCGACGCGGAGGAGCTGGCCGGGAGCACCGGCGCCGAGGTCGTGTGCGGGGCCCTCGACCGGGTGCGCGGCGGGCGGTTCGACCTGGTCGTCGCCCTCGACGGCGTCGGCCGGCTGCGCTCGCCCGAGAGCGCGCCCGAGACCTGGGCGCGGAGCGTGGAAAGGCTCGTCGAGCTGCGGGAGGACGGCGGGACCCTGCTGCTCGGCGCGGAGAACCCGCTCGGGCTGCACCGGCTGGCGGGCATCGCCGACGCCGACCCGACGACGATCCGCAAATGGCGTCCTGAGGGCGTCCGGCCGTCGGGGCTCGGGGAGCTCGTCGACGTGCTGCCGGGCTGCGGGCTGTTCCTCGCCCACCCTCTGCCCGGCCGGCCGGCCGTGCTCTGCTCACCGGCCTCCGACCTGCCCTTCGAGGCGATGGAGGCGGCGGCGCGGACGTCCGCGGCGAGTCTCCAGACCTCCGCCGACCCGGCCGAGCTCCTGCACGACGCGCTCCGCGCGGGCCTCGCGATGGAGCTCGCCGCGGGCTGGGTCGTGGTCGTCGGTCCCGGCGCGGAGACGCTGCCGCCCGCGCTGCTGGCGGCCGATCCGGTGGGCACCGGGCGTCCGGTGGTGGTGGAGGTCGACGGCGGGATCCGCACCCCGTGCGGTGATCTCGACCCGCGCGTGCACGGCCGGGTCGCCCGGCTGCCCGAGCGGCTCGCGGGACTGCTGCCCGCCGGGCGCTCCCTCCAGCGGGTCCTGGAGCGGGCGTGCGCGGACCACGATCTGCCCGGGCTGCGCCGCACGCTCCGCGCCTACGCCGACTGGGTGCTCGGGCTCCCGGGCCAGGTCGGTGTGTTCGCGACGCCGGACAACGTCCTGATCGGGGACGTCCTGACGGGCGAGGCGGGGTTCGTTCTCGCCGACCCGAGCCGGGAGCTGACCGCCGAGGTCGCGCCGGAGGAGGCGCTGGCCAGGGTGCTGCGCCACTTCGCGATCGGCCTGCTGGCCGCCGACCGGCCGCTGCCGTGGCCGCCCGGAATGGGCGCCCACGAGCTGACCCGTCTCCTCCAGGTGACCGCGGGACGCCCGGCGGACCATCCGGCGGAGCGCACGGGCCTGGCCCTGGAGGCGGAGATCCTCGCCGCCGGGCGAGGTCTGTCGCGGGCGGAGGCGGCACCGCTCACGGCGGCGGTGGCCAGGGGCGAGGTGATGGGCGTCGAGCGGCTGCCCAGCCACCGCGAGCTCCTGGCGTTGCACGGCGCGGTCACCGAGGAGCTCCGCATGGTCAGGTCGCGGGCCCGCTGGGCCGAGCGCACCCTCGCGGCGAGCGAGAAGAAGGCCGCCCGGCTGGAGAAGGCGGTGGCGCAGCGGGACCGCCAGATCCGGCATCTCAAGGGCTCCCGCTCGTTCCGGGCGGGACGCCTGGTCACCAGCCCGGGCCGGGTCCTGATCAGGCTCGCCAGGGCCTGACCGCCGGGACGGGCCTCAGCGGCGGGCGAACACCCAGCGGTCGAGGGCGACGAAGCGCAGCGCCGTCATGGTCAGGAACGAGCAGACCAGGGCGGCGGTCTCGACCGTGCGCCCGACGCCGGGGAAGAGCAGGGTCACGGCGGTGACCACGCCCGTGGTGAACAGGTAGTTGACCGCGAACAGCAGCCCCGCCCTGGTGTGGACGCCGCCGCTCGGCCCGCCGGCCTTGTTGAAGGTCCAGCGCCGGTTGGCCTCGGTGTTGGCGATCGCGGTGACGACGAGCGCCACGAAGTTCGCCCACATCGGGGCGCACTGGGTGCGCAGCAGCAGGTAGATCAGCGCGTGCAGGCCGCCGGACAGCAGTCCGATGGCCCCGAACGACAGGAGCTTGGCCAGCAGCGCCGCCCGCGGACGGGCGAGGACGGCGTCGGGATGGGTCGGCGTCAGCCCGGGACGGGCGGGAAGGTCGGCGGCGGCGCGTCCTGCGGCCATCGTCCTGGCCACCCGGAACATCCCGCGCAGGTCGTCGATCGCGGTGGAGACGACCTTCACCCGGGTGTCGACGTCCTCGATCCAGTCGACCGGGATCTCCCGCACCCGCAGCCCGTTGTACTCCGCGAGCAGCAGCAGCTCGGTGTCGAAGAACCAGCGGTTGTCCTCGATCTTCGCCAGCAGCGGCCGGACCACGTCGGTCCTGACGGCCTTGAAGCCGCACTGCGCGTCGCGGAAGCCGGTCCGGAATCCGATCCGCAGCAGCAGGTTGTAGCAGCGGCTGGTGGCCTCGCGCTTGAGGCCGCGGTCGACCCGGGCGCCGCGCGCCAGCCTGCTGCCGATCGTCACGTCGGAATGCCCGCTGACCAGCGGAGCGACCAGCGGGAGCAGCGCGTCGAGCCCGGTCGACAGGTCGACGTCCATGTAGGCGACGACGTCGGCGTCGCTGCTCTCCCACGCCGCCCGCAGCGCCGCCCCGCGTCCGCGGATCTCCAGGCGCCGCACCGCGACGTCGGAGAGCTGCTCGGCGAGGTCGGTCGCGACCTCCAGCGTGGCGTCGGTGCTGCCGTTGTCGACGATCGTGATCCGCCAGCCGAAGGGGAAGGACCGCGACAGGTACTCATGGAGCGTGCGCACCGCCCCGCCGAGGGCCCGTTCCTCGTTGAGCACCGGGATGACCACTTCGACCTGTGCGAGACGCGGCCTTTCTGAAGTGGTCGTCCGCGGCGCCGGAACTGTCGCTTTAAGAACAGATTCCATGGGAACTCGACCTTTCGGAACGGGGAATTGCGGTCGGCTGAGAAAGCTCAGTCTGCACGCGGACCGCATTTCCCATGCTGCTCCGGACCTTTCTCAGTCCATTTCTTTGCCGGGAGCTGGGATCCAGTAGACGGCGCATCCTCCGGCCCGGTGGATGAACGTCGCGAATGCGGGAAGTTCGGCCGAGGGCTTGTGGTGGTTCTCGTCCACGAACAGCCACCGGACCCCGTAGCGGTCCCGGAGCCTGCCGATCGTCGCGGCCGAGGGGCTGCGGAACGCGGCGTCGTTGTCGGCGAGCCGCTGCGGATCCCAGTACGGCACGAGGGCGTTGGAGAAGACGAACAGCCGTGCCTGCGCGCTCGTCCTGTCGGTGTAGCCCCAGCCCTCGACCAGCATCCGGCGCTCGGTGTAGGCCGAGATCCAGAAGTGCCGGTTCTCGCAGCCCGCGCGGGTCTCGGCCCGGCAGTGGACGTTGGTGGCGACCAGGTCGTCCGGGGAGGAGTGGTCGCGCAGCCAGCGGCCCGCCTGGAGCGCCCCCGCGGTGATCGTCCGGGGTCTCGGGGTCTCGTGGGCGGCCGCGGCCAGGACCTCGGCCTGGGCGGGCAGCATGGCGAAGGTCGTCCCGGTCATGAGGGCCAGGCCGCAGGCCAGGGCCGCGCCGGGGGCGGCGAACCGCCGGATCGCCAGGAACGCCGTCACAAGCGCCCCGGCCAGCAGCAGCCACGGCCAGATCAGCCGCCACACCAGCGCCGCCTCACCGAGCTTCGCCAGGGTGGGGGCGGACTCCCCGGCCAGCGCCCTGACCAGCAGGACGATCCCGGCGCCCGCGGCGGCGAGCCCGGCGGCCCACGAGGCGTGCCGCCGCTCCATCCGCGGCCAGGCCGTGACGAGCCCGAAGACCGCGGCGATGATGAGGTAGGGCCGCGCGGACTTGAGGAAGTACAGCTGCCCGTAGCCGGGATGGCCGAACCACGCCATCGCGGCCAGCCCGGTCAGCCCCATCCCGAGGACCAGCGGGAAGGCCGGATCGAGCGCCCGCGACGGCCTGCGGACCAGCCCGAACAGGCCGCACCACAGGATCAGGTACGACACCGCGAAGACCGCGCAGACCAGCGCGAGCAGCGGCGGCCAGCCCGCCGCGCGGGGCACCACCCCGGTCAGCGTGGCGAGCGACGATCCCTTCATCGACATCAGCGGTGCCGTCCGCAGCCCCTGCGAGGCCCCGCCGAACAGCACGACCTGCGCGAACGCGAAGAAGCAGAGCACCAGGCCGAAGGCCGCGAGGGCCGTCCGGGGCGGACGCCGCTCGACCGCGAAGCGCACCGCGATCGTCAGGGCGAGCCCGGCGAGCAGCAGCGGGAGGAAGGTGGCCTTGGCCCCGGTGACGGCCGCGAGCAGCAGCGCGAGCAGAATCCACCGGCCCCGGCCCCGACGGGCGTCGCCGCGCAGCAGATCGGTGAGGAGCAGCACGGCCGGCAGGCACAGGGCCGCGCCGAACGCCTGGGTCGGGCTGAGCCAGCTCGCGCTGTTGCCGCCGTCGGCGACCACCGACGCCGACCAGCCGTAGGGGCTCGGGACCAGCCCCACGACCAGCGTCGCGACGACGAGGACGGCCCCCCACACCTGCCCGGTGATCCGGCGGGCCGTCAGGGACAGCGCGACCAGCCCGGCGAGGACGATCGGCAGCGCGCTCAGCCGGTACAGGAGCGTCTGGGCCTCGATGCCGGTCGCCCAGCTCGTCGCGGCCATCTCGGCGTAGGCGAACCAGTGGTAGTGCAGCGGCTCGCCCGCGACGTAGGGGACGGTCGGCGGCACATGGTGGCGGACCTCGCCGACGAGGGCGAGATGGCTCGGCATGTCGACGTAGGGGGAGGCGTAGCCGGGCCAGGTCAGGCCGTGCCGCTGGAAGAACAGGATGCCCGCGCCCGCGATCGTCCAGGCGGCCAGGGCGGCCATGCTCCACGACCACCACGCGTGCGCGCGGCCCGCCCGGCCCGAACCGCGCCAGTGCCTCCGCAGCCTGGGGAAGAGCGCGAACGCCGCGATCGTGTACACCGGGACCAGCAGGAACAGCCGGGGATGGCCGACCGCCCTGGCGGGCAGGTAGGCGAGGACCTCCAGCGCGTAGCCGAGGACCGTCCCGGCGGCGACGTCCTCGGCGAACCAGCCGCGCTCGCCGCGCAGGCGCCGCCAGACCAGGACGCCGGGAAGGGTGACGCCGACCAGCAGATAGGCGGCGAAGACCGCGATGTCGGAGGCCGGAGTCCCGGTCCTGAGGAGGACGGCGACGGCGAAGGCCGCGACGAGCGCGGCGGGGATCCAGCCCGAGGACAGGACGGACCGGAGGCGGACGCCGGACGCCCCCGGCCCCGAGGGGACCGAGGGCGTCCGCACGGGGACTTCGACCATGGTCACGCAGACGCGCCGATCTTGCGGAACACCCGGATCTCGTTCACGTAGAGGGCCCGCAGCGCCAGCTCGCCGGACTCGACCACGAGACCGTGCTCGGCCGCCCACGCCTCGACCGTCGCGACCGGGATCGGGTGGATCCAGTCGCGGGCGATCACGACGTCGTGGAGCCGGCAGGCCGTGGCCCGCCAGAACGGCTCGAGCCCCATGTCCTTGTAGACGAAGACGCCGCCGGGGCGGACGGCCTGGCAGGCCTTGTCGAAGACCTCGCGCTGCGCGGCGACCGGGATGTGGTGGATGACGTCGACCATCGTGACGACGTCGAAGGCGCCCTGAGGCCACTCCTCGCGGCTGTCCCTGCGCTCGAACGACAGCGTGGAGCCGGTCTCCACGGCGTGACCCGCCATCTCCTGGGCGAGGCCGATCGCCCCCTTGGACGGGTCGAACCCGACGCCGGTGATCTGGCGGTCCTGCTTGGCGAGCAGGCCGAGCAGCAGGCCGGAACCGCAGCCGATGTCGAGGACCCGGGCGCCGACGGGCACATGCGGGAAGATCAGTTCCATTCCGCTGCCCGCGGGCCGCAGCCGCTGCTTGACCCGGAGCGGCAGCGAGGCGTGGGCGTAGAGGTCCCAGGCGTCGGTCATGAGCGAACGCCGGTCGACGGCGAGCCCGGGGTGGCCGGTGATGAGACTGGTCATGGTCAGTCCTTCCTGGTCGCACGCATGATGAGGGAGATGCCGGGGGCGTTCTTGACGGGCAGGTAGCGTTCCGCCGCGATGATCGCCGACAGGGCCAGGTTGAGCGGGGCGGGCACGTGGTCGAGATCGCTGCCCTCGGACGTCCTGCGCCGCCGGGCCGCGACGGGTCGCAGCAGGACGTTCCAGCTCCACACCTTGTCGACCGTCAGGCCCGCCTTCTCGGCGACGTCGATCAGGGACGCGCGGGTGTAGCGGCGGACATGGCCCACGGCGTCGTCGTGCGCGGACCACAGGGCCATGTCGCAGGGGACGGCGATGAGGGCGGTGCCGCCGGGCCTCAGCACCCGGACGATCTCCTCGGCGACGAGGTGGTCCTCCTCGATGTGCTCGAGGACGTCGAAGGCGACGACGAGGCTCATGGACGCCGACTCGATCGGCAGCTCACGGGCGTCGGCCCAGCGGGCGTCGAGACCGCGGCCCAGCGCGAGCTCGACGGCTTCGGGGGAGTAGTCGACCGCCACCGCGCTCCAGCCGTGGTCGCGCAGCACACGGGTGTTGCCGCCGCCCGCGGCGCCGATGTCGAGTGCGGTGGACGGCGGGCCCAGCCGCCTCAGCTGACGGGCCAGCAGCGAGCGCCTTTCGCGGTACCACCAGTGGCGGTCTTCCAGTTCGGCGAGTTTACGAATCTCTGTTGCCTGCATAGTCGTTACCTCCGCAGGACAGTTTCGAGCGCCTCACATTTCTTGGGGGCATGTCGCCATGAGTAATGGCAGACCTTTACTTTGAATTACCTTCACGGAGAGATCCGTGGGGTGATGTCCGGTGAAATGACCGAAGGGTCGGAAACGCCGACGACCCCGCGCGCGGGGTCGTCACGGTGGGGGTCGCGGCGGCGGAACCGGCCGGGGCAGCGGTCGCCGGAGCGTCCCGCCGCCCCTCAGGCGGGGCGCTTCGCCCGCATCATGCGCCGGATCAGCAGGAACACCAGGAGAAGCCCCGCGAACGGCGCCAGCCTCCGTACGAGCGAGGGCCGCTCCACCGCCGCGAACCAGTCCGGCTCCTCCGCCTTGACCACCTCGGGCTCGGCGACCACCACGGCCTCGGGCTCGGCCTCCACGACGGGCTCGGGCTCGGTGCGGAGCTCGTCCTCAAGCTCGGCGACGGCCTCGGCCACCGGAGCGGTCGCCGCGACGGTCTCGGGCTCGGGGGCGTTCAGCGCGGCGGTGAGGGCGGTGGCGAACTTCGTGAGGAGCTTGGCGCCGGTGTCGTGCACGAGGGGTTCGGAGAAGGCGGCGATCCGGCCGGTCAGGGTGAGCTTGGTGTGGAGCGTCACCCGGGAGGCGCCGGGGGCGGTGTGGACCGTCGCCTGGAAGGTGGCCGTGGCGGTGCCGGGGCCGCGGGCCTCGCGGGCGTGGGCCTCGACGATCGCGGTGCGGGTCAGGTCGTCGGTGACCAGGACGTGGGCGCTGCCCTTGAGGGTGACCGAGGTGGGGCCGAACTTCAGCTTGAGCTTGCCCGCGAGGTCGTCGTCGGCCTTCTCGGCCGGTTTGAGAACGGCGCCGGGGATGAGCGGGGCCACGAGACCGGGGTCCTGGAGGGCCCGCCACACCGCGGCGGGATCGGCTTGGACGGTGAACTCGTGGTCGAGCTCCATGGGGACCTCCGGGAGTGACTAGCCGTCGACGAGGGCCTGGATGGCGGGGGCGTACAGGTCGACGATACGAGACACGTCCGCCGTGGTGGTGCGCCCGCCCGGGTGAATGCTGATCGTCGCGCTCATCCCGAGGAACTGGGACAGGATGAGCTCGGCCCGCAGCCGCGGATCGTGGCCGTCGAGGAGCTTCTCCAGGCGGGTGGTGACCTGCTCCCGGAAGCGGTCGAGCAGCAGCGCGCGCTCGTCGCCCGCGCCGATGCCGAAGATCACGCGGACCAGCGGGCTGCTGTTGCTGGCCCGCCGGGTGACCAGCAGGGTCTCGACCATGTGGCGGCCGAGCTCGGCGCGCGGGGCGTCGAAGAGCAGGTCGGCGTCGGAGGTGAAGTCGGCGACGGCCTCGAAGAGCTGGTCCTTGCCGCCGAAGTGCTTGACGATCAGCGCCGCGCTGACCCCGGCGTCGGAGGCGATGCTCCGCAGGGTCACGTTGGCGTAGGGGCGCAGCGCGAACGCGCGCCGGGCGGCCTTGAGGATGGCCGTCCGGCCGGTGTCGCTCATGCCGGGAGCGGTACCGGGACGGTGGCGGGCTGCGGGACCCTGCGCGGGATCATCAGCGTGGTGGCGAGCGCGATCAGCGCGGCGACCCCGGCGATCACGAAGATCAGCAGATAGGCGCCGAGCGTGGCGCGTCCCTGGAAGGTCATGTGGGCGAGCACGGCGGCCGACATCGCGCTGGACGCCGACTGCCCGATCATCCGCATGAGGGTGTTCAGGCCGTTCGCGGCGGCCGTCTCGGAGAGCGGGATCGCACGCATGATCAGCATGGGGAGGGCCGAGTAGGCGAGGCCCGTTCCGGTCGCGACGATGGTGGCGCCCAAGATGATCGTCCAGAGCTGGTGGCTGGTGAAATAGCGGACGCCATAGCCTACTGCGATGAGCGCCGCGGCCAGGGCCACGGTGGTCTTCGGCCCGCGCGCCACGGAGATCCGCGCGGAGACCGG
The DNA here is from genome assembly GCF_039534125.1 of Actinocorallia longicatena. Classification (NCBI taxonomy): domain Bacteria; kingdom Bacillati; phylum Actinomycetota; class Actinomycetes; order Streptosporangiales; family Thermomonosporaceae; genus Actinocorallia; species Actinocorallia longicatena. The sequence goes on from NZ_BAAAUV010000017.1 coordinate 63,721, forward strand.
CGACAGGAACGCCATGCACACCCCGCCCGGCAGCAGGCACAGGCCGCTCGCCACGATCGACAGCCCGAGACCGTATCCGGTCGAGGTCGGTTCCTGGACGAGCTGCGCGGTCACCAGCGAGTTGGCGTAGAAGGCGAACCCGATGAACATCGCGGCGAGGTTGGCCATCAGCACCGTGGGACGGGCCGAGACCCGCAGGTCGATGAGCGGCTCGTCGTGCCGCAGCTCGTACCAGCCCCAGCCGAGCGCGATCAGCAGGCCGCCCCCGGCCAGCCCGAGCGTCAGCGGCGAGGCGAACCCCCAGTCCGACCCCTTGCTCAGCGCGAGCAGCAGGCAGAGCAGGGCGGCCGTCAGCCCGGCGGCCCCCAGGTAGTCGAAGCGGCCCCGGCTCCGCACCGGAGACTCGGGAACGATCCAACGGACGGCGCCGAGAACGAGGAGGCTCACGATCGCGCACACCCAGAACATCGTGTGCCAGGAGGCGTACTGGATCACGACAGCCGCGATGGGCAGCCCGATCGCGGCGCCGATCCCGATGGTCGCGCTCATGAGGGCGACCGCCGAGGTCACCTTCTCCCCGGGCAGCTCGTCGCGCATGATGCTGATCCCCAGCGGCATGACGGCGAGCCCCACCCCCTGGAGGGCCCGCCCGGCGACGAGCGCCGGCAGGTTCGCCGTCACGGCGCAGATCAGCGAACCGATCGTCACCGAGAACAGCGACCACAGCAGCACCCGCCGCTTGCCGTACATGTCCCCGGCCCGTCCGAGCAGCGGCGTGCTGACGGCCCCGCTCAGCAGGGTCGCGGTGACCATCCACCCCACGTTGGAGGCGCTGCTGCCCGTCAGTGCCGGAAGTTCCGGGAGCATCGGGACGATGATCGTCTGCATGAGGGCGACGACGACGCCGCAGGAGGCCAGGACGGGCGTGATCAGGGGTGTACGAGTGTTCACCCTTGCAGAGTAAACGAATGTTCACCCCTGATCGATGTGATGTCCGCCTCAGGGCGCCGCGAGCTCCTGCGTGTAGAGCACGGTCCCGTGCAGATCGATCAGCTGGACGGTCAGCGCCCGGGTCTCGGCGGAGACCGCCACGGAGCCGAAGAACTGGGCGTTCTCGGCCGGGGAGGCGTTGGCCCTGGGCCCGGTCCTGATGAACTTCAGCTCGGGTCCGAAGGTCGCGTCGAGGGTGTTGGGGCCGAACGTCCCGGCGTTGAGCGGGCCCGCGACGAACTCCCAGAAGGGGGTGAACTCGCGGAAGGAGGCCTTGGCCGGGTCGTAGTAGTGGGCCGCGGTGTAGTGGACGTCGGCGGTGAGGAAGACGATGCCGGTGACCGCGTCCCGGGAGGCCTGGCGCAGGACGTCGGCGAACTCGCGCTCACGGCCGAGGGGCAGGCCCCCGTCGCCCTGGGCCACTCCCTCCTGGCCGGCGCCGTCGGGGACGATCAGGCCCAGCGGGAGGTCGTTGGCGATGATCTTCCAGGTGGCCTTGGAGCGGCGCAGCTCCTTCTTGAGCCAGGCGGTCTGCTCGGGGCCGAGGAGGCCGGGGCCCGTGGTCTCCCGGTCGGTCGTGTTGGGGTTCTTGTGGGTGCGCATGTCGAGCACGAAGACGTCCACGAGGGGGCCGTGGGAGATCTTCCGGTGGAGCGTGGGGGTGCGGGGGTCGACCGGGGTGTACTCCAGGGCCGCCTGCCGGGCGCGGGCCACCAGCACGTCGACGCGCTTCTCGGTGTAGCGGGCGTCGTCGATGATCTGTCCGGGGTACCAGTTGTTGCGGACCTCGTGGTCGTCCCACTGGTAGACCATCGGGACCCTGGCGTTGAAGGCCTTCAGCGGGCCGTCGAGCAGGTTGTAGCGGAACTGGCCGCGGTACTCGGCGAGGGTCTCGGCGACCTTGGACTTCTCGGCCGTCATGAGGTTCGTCCAGGTCGAGCCGTCGGGGAGCGCGACGGTCGGCGAGAGCGGGCCGTCGGAGTAGACGATGTCGCCGCTGCACAGGAAGAAGTCGGGGTTCAGCGCGCCCATCGCGTTGAAGATCTTGAAGCCGCCGAAGGACTCGTTGATCCCCCAGCCCTGGCCGGCGAGGTCTCCGCCCCAGACGAACCGGACGTCCTGCCCGGCCTTCGGCGGGGTGCGGAACGAGCCGAGCTCCGGCACCGAGACCGCCCGGCCGTCGTCGAGGCGCACCCGGTAGTGGATCTCCTCGCCGTCGGCGAGGCCGCGCAGCCTGACCTTGCCGGTCAGGTCGCTGTCCGGGGTGAGCAGGGGGCCGCGCACGGTCCTGGCGTCGAGCAGGTCGGGACGGGTGCCGTAGTCCACGTACAGGTGGGCGGGCCGGTCGGCGCGCGCCCAGACGATCGCCTGCCCGTCCGCGACGTCACCGGTCTGGACGCCGCTGGTCAGCGCCGGCCGGTCGAGCCCGAACGCCGGAGCCCCGCCCTTGAGCGCGAGACCGGCGGCCCCGCCCGCGATGAGCCCGGTCCGCAGGAAGCCGCGTCTGTCGATGGCCATCCCGTACCCCTTCCATGATCACATTTTTCTGCGATCTTCCGCGCGGAAGGGGTACGACGCATGACTGCGGAATGAAAGCGAGGTAGCATCTCTCTCATGTCTTCGCGCGCCTCATTCTCCCGTCACAGCGGTGGCGCGCTGTCTTCGTGTTGTTGTCGCTGAACCCAGCCGGTCCAGCCCAACTCGTCTCCGCGCGGGCCCCATGTCCCGGAGACCTTGAAACCGAGAGATCTTCCTTGAAGACCGAGACCTTCCCTGACATCACTCAGCGTGACCAGAACGTGGTCGCTGCCGTCGTCACCGTCGGCCAGCTGGCCGGGCTGATCGCCGACACCGCCGCGGCCCCCGAGCAGTGGTGGCACCTGGTGCGCTTCCACCCGTCCGAGCGGACCCGCCTCCAGCTCGACAACGGGCTGTGGCTGATCACCTGGCCCCCCGGATTCCGTCTCCCCGCCCACGGCCACCACGGGGCGACCCAGGTCACCGGCGTGATCGCGGGCGAGCTGGCCGAGGTCACCGTCGGTGACGAGGGCGCGGTCGAACGCCCGCTGCGCTCCAACCGGATCCGGATCCAGACCGGCGACCACATGCACGAGGTCGTCAACCCGGGCACCGTCTACGCCGTCACGCTTCACGCCTACCTTTAGAGGTCGCGGCGGCGCCCTCGGGTGAGGACCCGGACCAGGAGGACCAGGGCCAGGAGGATCGCCATCGCGGGCGCGATGACGATCAGGTCGGGCTCGCGGCCGCCGTCCAGGCCGAAGACCATGAACAGCGCCGCGACGCCCAGGAAGAACAGGCCCGCGAGCAGGGCTCCGGGGTCGGTCCTATGCCGCATGGGTCAGCTCCAGGTCGCCGATCCTGCCCTTGACGGTCAGCTCGATCGTGGGGGCGTCCTCGGTCGTGGCCCCGGGGACGAGATCGTCGTACCGGGCGCGCGGGCCGCTGATGGTCTTCTTGTCGATGGTGATGTCGCCCAGCAGGATCGAGGCCTTGACGCGCACCTTCGCGTTCGCGGGAAGGATCACGCGCAGGCCGCCGACGCCGAGTTCGGCTCTGACCTGGTACGACTGTCCGGGCAGCAGGGGGAGTGAGCGCAGGTCCAAGGTTCCGTCTCCGGCCATCATCCGGTAGGTCTCTGTGGGGGTGGCGGTGGGACGCCAGGTGGTGTCGCCAAAGCGGCTCCCTTCGGGAAGGGTCCCGGCGGCCGCGGTGATCAGCAGGGTGGCCGACAGCGCGACGCCGAGGAACATGAGCCCGTGCGGACGGCCGATCCAGGTGCCGGCCACCAGGCCGAGTGCCACCACCGCGAGGGCGGCGGAGGCGATGATCATAATGGTGCGCGGGGTCTCCAGGCCGTGCGCGAAGGGCACCATGGCGGCCCCCGCGACGCAGGCCAGCAGGAAGGTGATGTGCCCGAGCGGCGACCGCGCCGGCGGGACGGGCTTCGGCGGACGCGACCAGGGCCGTCCCGCGACCTTCACCTGGACGTTCACCTCGTGGTCCCGCCGCGGCACCACGACCTCGATCGGCTTCAGGGTGGCCAGGTCGATCCACTCCTGGGTCTCCGTCGGCCCGTGCGGCGCCGGGGCGGCCGCCGCCGGCGGGTACTCCATCGGGACGCCCTTCAGCCGGTCCGGCAGGGCCTTGGCCGCCTCGACCAGGTCGACCCCCCTGGCCTGCGCGATGAGCACCGCGAACACGAGGACCACCAGGCTGGTGACCATGTCGCGGCCGGGACCGCCGAACGACCCGACGAATCCGCCGAGCATCCCGAACAGGAACAGCACGACCAGCGCGCCGATCACGGCGGCGTCGTCGAGCCGCCGGTGGAAGGCCCGCTCGGCGATCGAGGGATTGCCCTCCTGGTCGCCCATGAGCAGGGCGGCGGCGATGTACATGAGCAGCCCGCTCCAGGTGGTGAACACCAGCAGCGCGAACCCGACGCGCACGACCAGCGGGTCGATGCCCGTCCGCCGGGCGATGCCCGAGCAGACGCCCGCGACCAGCCGTCCTTCGCTCGCCCTGGAGAGCCGCTCCGATGTCATGGGACCATCCTGGCCCCCGCCGCGGCGGGGGGACATCCGGGACACCCCCTAGTCGACCCTGATTCGGGATCGGGGCGTGCCCCTGATGCGGTGGCACGCAAAGAGTGTGACGATCTGAGCATGACGTCTCCCACCCCTCCGCGGTTCGAGCGCCGCAGGGACGACCGGCTCATCGCCGGTGTGTGCCGCGGTCTCGCCGCGCACCTGGGCCTGGAGACACTCTGGGTCAGGCTGGCCTTCGTCCTGCTCATGGCCGCGGGGCCCGGCATCGTGGCCTACGTCGCCTTCTGGGTCCTCGCCCCGCGGGCGGACGAGCCGGGCAAGCCCCGCGACTACGCCCAGCTCGTCGCCTACGGCCTGCTCTACGGCGGTCTCGCGGCGGCCTTCGGCATCTCCGGCATCTCCAAGGTCGCGATCTGGCCGGTCCTGGTGATCGGCGTCGGTGCGACGATCCTCTGGCAGCAGGCCGACCGGGAGCAGCGCGGACGCTGGACCGTCCTGCCGAAGGGCATGTGGTGGCGGAGCCTGCTCGGCGCGGTCCTGGTGATCGGCGGCATCGGCGGGTTCTTCGCCCAGAAGGTGAAGCCGGCCGAGATCCCCCAGGTGCTGCTGGCGACCGCGATCGTGCTGTCGGGCGTCACCGTGATCATCACCCCGTGGCTGGTGCGGCTCTGGCAGGACCTCGACGCCGAGCGCGGCGAGCGGATCAGGTCGCAGGAGCGGGCCGAGGTCGCCGCCCACATCCACGACTCGGTCCTGCACACCCTCACCCTCATCCAGCGCAACGCCCAGGATCCGCGCGAGGTGGCCCGGCTGGCCCGGTCGCAGGAGCGCGAGCTGAGGGCCTGGCTCTACCAGCCCAAGTCGGACTCGACGCAGATGTTCGCCGCGGCCGTCAAGGAGATCGTCGCCGAGGTGGAGGACGCCCACGGCATCCCCATCGACGTGGTCTGCGTGGGCGACTGCGAGCTCGACGACCGGATCAGCGCGATGATCCAGGCCGCCAGGGAGGCGACGGTCAACGCGGCCAAGCACAGCGGGGCGCCGTCGATCTCGGTCTACGCCGAGGTCGAGGCGGACGAGCTGGAGATCTTCGTCCGCGATCGCGGCAAGGGATTCGACCAGGGCGGGGTCCCTGAGGACAGAATGGGTGTCCGAGGCAGCATCATCGGGCGGATGGAACGGCACGGGGGCACCGCCCGCGTGAAGTCCGCGCCGGGCGAGGGCACCGAGATCAGACTGGAGCTCAAGAAGTGACACGCGTCGTACTGGTGGACGACCACCAGATGTTCAGGACGGGCGTCAAGGCCGAACTCGGCCCGACGATCGAGGTCGTGGGCGAGGCCGCCGACGTCGACGAGGCGGTCACGGTGATCAAGGCCGCCAAGCCGGAGGTCGTCCTCCTGGACGTCCATCTGCCGGGCGGCGGCGGGGTCGAGGTGCTGCGCCGGGTGCTCCCCTCGGACACCAAGTTCCTGGCCCTGTCGGTCTCCGACGCCGCCGAGGACGTGATCGGCGTGGTCAGGGGCGGGGCCCGCGGCTATGTCACCAAGACCATCTCCGGTCCCGAGCTCACCGACGCGATCGGCCGGGTGGCCGACGGCGACGCGGTCTTCTCGCCCCGGCTGGCCGGATTCGTCCTGGACGCCTTCTCCGCCTCCGACGCCCCGGCGATCGACCCGGAGCTCGACCAGCTCACGGCCCGCGAGCGCGAGGTCCTGCGCCTGATCGCCCGCGGCTACGCCTACAAGGAGATCGCCAAGGAGCTCTTCATCTCGGTGAAGACGGTCGAGACGCACGTCAGCAGCGTCCTGCGCAAGCTCCAGCTCTCCAACCGGCACGAGCTCTCCCGCTGGGCGGCCGCCCGCCGCCTCGTCTGAGGGACCTTCCGGGCTCCCGGCAAGATAACGAAAATGTCACGGTATGTTGGGAGATCCGTAGTGTGAGAGGGACCTTCTGTGACATGGCGTGGCCTGGGACTCGTGGTGGGATCGGCCTTCGTGTGGGGGCTGGCCCAGTTCGCGACCGGCCTGCGCCGCTTCGGAGCGCTGCTGCTGGGGCTTGAGATCGCGCTCCTGGCCGGGGCCGGGGTGCTGGCCGGGCCGATGCGCGACCGGGTCGCCGTGTGGCTGGTCCAGCCCCGCTGGCTGGACGCCCTGAGCATCGTGCTCGCGGCCGTCGCGGTCCTGTGGGTCGGAGTGATCTTCAGCGCCTTCTGGGTCGTGCGGCCCGCGACGTCCAGGGGGCGGATCCTGCCCGCGATCGCCGCGGTCGTGATGAGCCTGGTCGTGGCGCTGCCGCTGGCCAGGGCCGCCGAGCTCGCCCAGACCTCCAAGGGCGTCGTGACCTCGGTGTTCGCCTCCTCCTCGGGGTCCGACGCGTGGAAGGGCAAGAAGCGCGTCAACCTCCTGCTGATCGGCGCGGACGCGGCCCCCGGCCGTCCCGGCGTGCGGACCGACTCGATGACGGTCGCCAGCCTCGACACCGAGAAGGGGAAGACGACCCTGTTCTCGCTGCCCCGCAACCTCGAGGACGTCCCGATGCCGACCGAGGCGTCCAGGGCGGCCTTCCCCGACGGTTTCGCCGGCGACGGCACCGAGGGCACGCCCGCCCTGCTCAACGAGGTCTACCAGTGGGCCGAGGACCACCCGGACATCGTCCCCGGCGTCCCGGCGGGCGAGCGCGGCGAGACCCTGCTCAAGGCGACGGTCGGCGGCATCCTCGGGCTGGAGATCGACTACTACGCGATGATCGACATGAAGGGCTTCGCCCAGCTCGTCGACGCCGTCGGCGGCATCACGGTGAAGATCGACGAGGATCTCGTCTACGGCAGGAACGACGAGGGCCTGATCAGGGCGGGCACCCGCAGGCTCACCGGCGACCAGGCCCTCTGGTTCGGCCGCACCCGCACCGGCAGCAGCGACTACGCCCGCATGTCGCGCCAGAAGTGCCTGCTCTACGGCCTCGAACAGCAGGCCGACCCGATGACGGTCCTCACCCGCTTCAACCAGATCGCCTCGGCCGCCAAGCGCGCCGTCTCCACCGACATCCCGCGCGACCTCCTCCCGGCCCTGGTCCAGCTGTCCCAGAAGGAGAAGGGCCTGGACGTCAAGAGCGTTCAGTTCATCCCCCCGCTGATCAGCACCGCGAACCCCGACTGGGACTTCATCCAGGACAAGGTCGACTCCACCCTCAACCCGGTCGCCGCCACCGCCCATGTCTCCGCCGTCAAGAAGAAGGACGAGGAGTCCCTCGCCGATCTCTGCACCTGACCGGGACGCGCGCCGAAGTGCGCGAATCCGGACCGATCCGGTGGGGGAACCGGGCCGTGGTTCGTAGAAGATTGAGCAGATCGGCTAAAACGCGATGCGATTCCAGGCGAAGCTGACAAGAGGGGGGCAGGGGGAACGTGTGACCATGTGGTAACCGTCCCTCTGGCCCACCCACTTCCCCGGAGGAGCGCCTCGTGGACAAGATCGTGTTCGCCTGCGCCACCCATGCCGTATACCTAGTCGCGTTCGTCCTGTTCAAGATCGCCGGAACCAGGTTCCCCCGGCTGTCGGCCCGCCACCCGCTGAAGACGGCGGGCGAGCTGCTGTCGTCGGCGACGTGGCTGGTCTGCCTCGTGGTGCTGATGTCCGGCACCGGCGTGGCCTATCTGGCGGTCGGGCACGCCCCGGTATCGCTGCTGTTCGTCACCTATCTGCTGGCGCTGCCGCCGCTGCTGTTCGTCGCCACCTCGATCTTCGGGGAGAGGCTGAGCCCGCGCGAGTGGCGGGCGGTCGCCCTGTCGGTCTTCGCGATGGTCGCGCTGGCCGTCTCGTCCGGCCTGATCACCTCGCACGGGTTCGAGGTCCCCGTCGAACCGTCGCGCGCGCTGGGGGATCCGCCGCTGTGGAAGCTCGCCGCGGTGCTCATTCCCTCCGTGGCGGTGCCCGTCTGGCTGTTCTGCGTGCAGGACCGCAAGACCGACAGCCGGCACGGACGCCCGCTGACGGGCGTCGCGTACGGCATCGGCGCCGGCGTCCTGCTGGGAACGTGCGAGGCGTTCGGCCTCGGCATCCCCTCGCTGCTGACCGACCGGCCCGACGCCGTCCTGACCAGCCCCTACGTCTGGATCTTCCTGGTCGCCGGCGGGCTCGGCATCGGGCTGCTCCAGGTCGCCCTCCAGCAGTGCCGCCTGGTCATGATCTGCGTCACGGTCAATGTGATCGGCAAGCTCCAGCTGCTCGTCGCGGCGACGCTCCTGTACGGCGAGCCGTGGCCCGCCGACACGCTGAAGCTCAGCCTCCAGTGCATCGGCGTCGGGCTCGCCCTGATCGCGGTGTTCTCGCTGCCGCGCTTCGAGCGTCCGGAGCGCCTGCACCACGGCACGCCCGTGCCGCAGCAGGACCGCGCCCCGCAGAGCCACGCTCCGCAGGGCCGCACCGGGCAGATCAGCACCGCGCAGAACAACACCGCGCAGAACAACACCGCTCAGACCCGCACCGCGCAGAACCGCATCGTGCAGAGCGGCACCCACCGGGTGGCGCAGGGACCGCCGCAGCCCGCGGCCCCCCAGGCGCCGGTTCCCGGCCGCGCCCCCCAGCCCGGGCACCGTTCCGGAACCCTGGACCGTCCCCGCCGCCCGGCCCCCGCGCCCTCCTCGCGCGAGGCCGAGCGGGAGCGCGACGAGCGCACGGTCGACTGGCTGCGCGAGCTCAAGGAGGCCGGACCGGCGCCCGAGCTGCCCCCCGGCCACCCGTCGGGCCCGCTCCGCCTGCCGTCCAACCACGAGATCCGCATCGCCGAGCAGCGCCGCAACCCCACCATCTACGAATAACCCGGCGACCTGCGAACAACTGGCAACGCGTACGGGCCCCGGCGAGCGTCTCGCCGGGGCCCGTACGCGTTCTCTAGAGCTTCTCGATGGGGGCGTAGCGCAGGACGAAGCGCTTGACGCCGTAGTCGCCGCCGAAGTCGACGGAGGCGGCGGCCTTCTCGCCCGCGCCGTCGACCGCCACGACCGTGCCGAGGCCGAAGGAGTCGTGGGTGACCTTGTCGCCCGCCGTGAGGGTGGGGACGACCCGGTTGCCGGGCGAGCGGACGCCGGGCCGGGACGCCAGGGACGCCATCGCCGGGGTGCCGTTCGTGGCCCCCAGCCGTTCCCAGATCAGGAGCGGGTCGGGGATCTCACCGAGGAACCGCGACGGCGGGTTCATCTGCGGGGCGCCCCACGAGCTGCGCATCGAGGCGCGCGAGACGTGCAGCCGCTCGCGGGCCCTGGTGATGCCGACATAGGCGAGGCGGCGCTCCTCCTCGAGCTCCTTGGGGTTGCCGAGGGCGCGCAGGTGCGGGAAGACGCCGTCCTCGAGGCCCGTCAGGAAGACGACGGGGAACTCCAGGCCCTTGGCGGTGTGCAGGGTCATCAGGGTGACGACGCCCTCGCCGTCGTCGGGGATCTGGTCGGCGTCGGCGACGAGCGAGACGCGTTCCAGGAAGGCCGTCAGCTCGTTCGGCGGCTGGAAATCCTCGGGGTCGCGGTCGGCGGACATGCCCTCGAACTCGCGGGCCACGTTCTCGAGTTCCTGGAGGTTCTCGATGCGGGTCTCGTCCTGCGGATCCTTGGACGCCCTCAGTTCGGCCAGGTACCCCGATTTCACCAGGATCGCCTGGATGATCTCGGCGGGGGAGTGCGAGCCGACCATGGCGCGCAGCTCGTCGAGCAGGGTCACGAACTCGGAGACCGCGTTGATCGAGCGGGTCGCCATGCCCGGCACGTCGTAGGGGGTGCGCAGCGCCTGCCAGAACGACATCCTGTTGCGCGCCGCGTGGGCCTCGACACAGGCCTCGGCACGGTCGCCGATCCCGCGCTTGGGCACGTTGAGGATGCGCCGCAGCGAGACGGCGTCCTCGGGGTTGGCCAGCACGCGGAGGTAGGCGAGCAGGTCGCGGATCTCCTTGCGCTCGTAGAACCGGACGCCGCCGACGACCTTGTAGGGCAGCCCGACCCGGATGAAGACCTCTTCGAACACACGGGACTGGGCGTTGGTACGGTAGAAGACGGCGACGTCGCCGGGCTTCACGCCCTCGTTGTCGCCGAGCCGGTCGATCTCGGCCGCGACGAACGCCGCCTCGTCGTGCTCGTTGTCGGCCACATAACCGGTGATCTTCTCGCCCTCGCCCTGGTCGGACCAGAGGCGCTTGGGCTTGCGGTTGCCGTTCCGCTCGATCACCGCGTTGGCGGCCGACAGGATGGTCTGGGTGGAGCGGTAGTTCTGCTCCAGCAGGATCGTCGTGGCGTCGGGGTAGTCGCGCTCGAACTCGAGGATGTTGCGGATGGTCGCGCCGCGGAAGGCGTAGATCGACTGGTCGGCGTCACCGACCACGCACAGTTCGGCGCCGCCGAGCCCCTCGACGGGCATGGTCAGCTCGCGGACCAGCTCGTACTGGGCGTGGTTGGTGTCCTGGTACTCGTCGACCATGACGTGCCGGAACCGGCGCCGGTAGTGCTCGGCGACGTCGGGGAACATCTGCAGGACGGCGACCGTGGTCATGATCAGGTCGTCGAAGTCCATCGCGCCGGCCTGCTGGAGCCTGGCCTGGTACATCTCGTACGCCTCGGCGAGGGTCTGCTCGAGATGGGTGGAGGCGCGGGTCTTGTAGGTCTCGTAGTCGATCAGCTCGTTCTTCAGGTTCGAGACCTGGGTGGAGAACGACTTCGGCGGGTAGCGCTTCGGGTCGAGGTCGAGCTCCCGGCAGACGAGCGCCATGAGGCGCTGCGAGTCGGCCTGGTCGTAGATCGAGAACGACGAGGGGAAGCCCAGCCGCGAGGCCTCGCGGCGCAGGATCCGCACGCACGCCGAGTGGAAGGTCATCACCCACATGGCCCGGGAGCGGGGCCCGACGAGGGCGTCGACGCGCTCCTTCATCTCGCCCGCCGCCTTGTTGGTGAACGTGATCGCCAGGATCTGCCCGGGATGCACGTCCCGCTCCCCGAGCAGGTAGGCGATCCGGTGCGTGAGGACCCTGGTCTTCCCGGATCCGGCCCCCGCCACGATCAGCAGCGGCCCGCCGGAGTGGACCACGGCGGCGCGCTGCTGAGGGTTGAGACCGTCAAGGAGCGGGTGTGAGGTTGCAGTCGACATCGTCCACCGAGTCTACGGGCGGCCGGGGACACTTTCCGAGCAGAGCGAGGAAAGCGGTGAGCCACGTCCCGAGCAGAGCGAGGAAAGGGCGGGCCACGTCCCGAGCAGAGCGAGGAACGGGCGGGCCACGTCCCGTGCTTCAGCTCACGGCGGGGGCCTCTTGTCGGGTAATAAGCGTGGCCTTACAGTCGCGGGCATGCCCTCTGCCTCCGCCACAGTGTTCTCCCCCGCCTCGCCCGAAGCGGTCTTCCGCCACCTCGCGGTGGCCGAGGCCTGGCCGGTCTGGATGCGGCTGTCCGTCGCACGGGCGCGGCGCGCCACGGCCGGCACGCCCGATCCGAACGGCGTCGGCGCCGTGCGCGCGATCTTCCCGGTCAAGGAGAAGGTCGTCGCCTACGAGCCGTCCACCCACTACGCCTATGTGATGATCGGCTTCACCCCGATCAGGAACTACCGGGCGGACGTGCGGCTGACGCCGAAGAACGGCGGCACGGAGATCGAGTACGCGGCGTCGGGGGAGGGGCCGGGCGCGGGGGCGGTGCTGCGGTTCGCGACGAGAACGCTGGCGAAGCTGCTGGCCGGGCACGCCTCCCGGTGCAAGCCCGGCTGTCCTGCGCATTAATCCTGGGTAAAAGCGCGCCCGCCTTCGTGGCGGTGATCGTCGCGGCGGGGTCTCCTGGACGGCATGAGGCGTCTGCTGGCCCTGTCGACCGTGGTCCTTCTCTCGGGGTGCGGCGGCTCCGCCGCGCCGGTCAGGACGGCCGTCCCGGTGGAGGCGGTCCGTACCCTCTCCCCGGGGACCGCGGTGTCCCCGGCGACTTCGGTGCCCCCTGCGCCCGCGGCGGCCGCGCCGGTGCGCAAATCCCCGCGCGAGGCGGTGGAGCGCTACCTGAAGACCAGGCCGGGACGCGCGTCGGTCATGGTCCGCGACCTGAGGACCGGCGCGACCTTCGGCTACCACCAGCACGAGCGCTACATCACGGCCAGCGTGATGAAGGTCAACATCCTCGTCGGCCTGCTCGCCCAGGACCGCCGCGTCCCGTGGGGCACCGCCGGGCAGATGATCCGCCACAGCGACAACACGGCCGCCGACTCCCTCTACCGCCTCGCCGGGCGCGGCCCCGGCATGGGCCGGGTGGACCGCAGGCTCGGGCTGAACCACACCGTCCCGTTCCCGACGGTCTGGGGCGCGACCCGGACGGATCCGGACGACCAGGTGAAGCTCCTCGGCTTCCTCGCCGGTGACAAGGGTCCGCTGAGCGCGGCCGAACGGCGCCGGGTGCTGCACCTGATGGAGACCGTCACCCCGGACCAGCGCTGGGGGATCGGGGCGGCGGCGCGCAGGGGCGACCGGGTCGCGAACAAGAACGGCTGGACCCCGGTGCGCTTCCAGGGCAGCGGCTGGTCGGTGCACAGCATCGGCCGGATCACCGGGCACGGCCACGACTACCTCGTCGCGGTGTTCAGCGCGGAGCAGCCGTCCATGGAGACGGGCGTCCGGACGGTCGAGGGCCTGGCGCGGATCGCGGTCGGCGGGCTGCGCTGATCATCGAATCGGGCCATAGGCGGGTCAAGCCACCGCCAAGGTTGGCCGGGCTTGCGGGCGGCGCGGGTCACGGGGCGCTTTCCTGGGCGCATGCGCCATGTCCTCGTGTGTCTTCTGCTGGTCGGTGCGGGTACCGTCACCGGTTGCGCCACGCCGGTCCCGGGCTCGCAGGAGCCGGTCAGGAACGTGGCCGCGACCCCCGCGCGGCGGCCCGTCCAGGTCGACCACTTCCCGAAGCTGCGCAAGGCCGTCCACCGCTATCTCGCGGGACGTGAGGGGCGGGCGTCGCTCCAGGTGACGGATCTGCGCGGCGGCACCACCTTCGGCTACCGCGAGGACGAGGGGTACGTCGTGGCGAGCGTCGCCAAGGTCGACATCCTGCTCGCCCGGCTGCTCACCGGGATCAAGCTCAGTCAGCGGGAGCGGCGGCTGACCCGCCGGATGATCCGGTTCAGCGACAACATCGCCGCCGACGCCCTCTACCGGATCGTCGGCGACAGCACCGGGCTGAGCGCGGCGAACGCCAGGTTCGGGCTGCGCTGCACCTTTCCCTACCAGCTCAAGTGGGGGGCGAGCAGCACGTGCCCGAGCGACCAGGTGGCGCTGCTGAAGACCCTGACGGCGCGCGGCCCGATCCCCAGCCTCAGCCGGGCCTACGCCCTGGAGCTGATGGGGTCGGTGACGCCGAGCCAGCGCTGGGGCGTCAGCGCCGCGGCCCGTCCGGGCGACCGGGTGGCGCTCAAGAACGGCTGGACGCCCCTGCGCTACCAGGGCACCGGCTGGGCGATCAACTCGGTCGGCAGGATCACCGGCCACGGCCACGACTTCCTGATCGCGGTCCTCAGCGCGGAGCAGCCGTCGATGGCCGCGGGGATCGAGACGGTCGAGCACCTCGCCCGGATGACGACCGGAGCCCTCCGCGCGGCCTGACCCGGGCCTCCTTGCAGCCCTCTGACTTGCTGTCCGGGTCCGGTCAGAGCTTTGGAGATTCTCGGGGACGCGGTGGATAGTGGCGTTTTCGCGCCAAGATCCTCGGAGGCCGTGCTGCTGCGCGTCGAGACCACAGCCGACCGGCGGGCCGGTGGCCCGTACACCGTCGCGGCGGCCCTGGCCCGGGTGCTGGTGCCGCTCGCGCCCGCGCCGGTGATCGCCGAACACGACCTGGAGCTGCGGGCCGTCGCCCCCGACCTGGACGTTCCGGTCCGGCGGGACTCGCTGGCGGCCAGCGCCGACCGTTCGGAGCGGATCCTCGTGCCCGCGCCGCAGCGGACCCTGCGGATCGCGAACGGCTTCGCGGCGTTCGTCCGGGACGTCCTGGCGGCGCTCAGCGAGACCCTCCTGCTCGTCGTGTCCGAGCTGCCCGAGGCCGATCCGGCCGACCGCGAGGTCCTCGCCGCGCTGGCCAGGCGCGCCCCGGCCTTCTCCCTGGAGGAGGCCGCCGGGCCCGCGCCCCGCCCGCGGGCGGACGGCCCGGTGCGCTGGTACGCGGGCGACGCCGCGGACCACCAGGACGCCGCCGAGTGGTGCCTGGACCGCGGCTGCCACCATGCGGTGATCGAGCTCGCGAGGCTCGGACTCGCCCTGGAGGATCCCGCCGGCGGATCCGAGGTCTGGTGGAACCTGGTGCACCATCTCGCCGTGGCGCTCGGGGCGCTGGAGCGCGAGGAGGAGGCCGAGGCCGTCCTCAAGGCGGCCCGTGCCCTGACGACCGACCCGTCCCGGCACTCGACGATGGCCTACACCAGCGCGATGCTGCTGACCCGCCACCATCTGCGGGAGCGGCGCGACCTCGACGGCGCGCTCGGCTGGGTCAACCTCGCGATCGCCCTGTCCGACCTGCTGCCCGACCCGGAGAACCGGGCGGTCAAGCTCGGCTTCGACCTCAACGGCAAGGCGCTCATCATGGCCCGCAGGGGCGACCTCGACGCGGCCATGGAGCTGGTCGAGGAGTCGATGCGGCTGGCCGCGACGCTCCCGCCGGGCGCCCAGCCGATCCACCGGCTGGTCCTGCGCGTCAACCGGGCCCAGCTCCGGATCCTCACCGGCGACCGGGACGGCGCGCTGGAGGACCTCGACGCGGCCGTCGCCGCCGATCCCGGCTATCCCGACTACTACGTCGACCGGGGGAACCTGCTGTTCGCCGCCGGGCGCCACGACGAGGCGCTGGCCGACTACAACACCGCGCTGGCCGTCGGGCCCCCGTTCGCCGAGGCCCACTACAACCGCTCCGAGGTGCTGTTCGCCCGCGGGGACCTCAAGGGCGCGCTCCAGGACCTCGACACGGCACTCGAACTCGACCCGTCGCTGACGGACGCCAGGGCCAACCGGGCCGGGCTGCTGGTCGCGCTGGGCGAGCCGGAGCTGGCCAGGAGCGACGTCGACGAGGCGCTGGCCGGTGACCCCGGCAATCCCTACCTGCTGTGCACGCTCGGCCAGATCGAGGGCGCCGCCGGACGGTACCGCGAGGCCAGGGCGGCGTTCGACCGGGCGGTGGAGCAGGCGCCCTCACTGGCCGTCGCGTGGGCGGGGCGGGGGATCCTCGCCTTCGAGAACGGGCGTCCCGAGGAGGCCGTCGCGGATCTGGGCCGGGCCCTGGAGCTCGGCGAGGATCCGGGGCTGCTGTTCAACCGGGCCCTGGCCCACCGGGCGGCGGGCCGTCCCGACCAGGCGGAGCGGGATCTGCGCAGGGCGGCCGAACTGGATCCGGCGGACCCTGAGATCAGGGCAGCCCTGGCGGACTGACCGGCGATGGGACGGCGCTTCTGGCTCCTGCTCTCGGCCTATCTCGTCTCCTCCCTCGGCAACTGGGTGTACCGGCTGACGCTGCCGCTGTTCGTCCTGCACCTGACCGGCTCGGCGCTCCAGACCGGCGCGGTCTACGCCGTCACCTTCGGCCCGCACCTGCTGCTGCTCCTGCCGGGCGGGCTGCTCGCCGACCGGCTCCCGCGCCAGCGACTGCTCGTCACCGGCGACCTCGCGGCCGGGGCGCTGGCGGCCGTCCTGGCGGTGGAGGCCGGGCTCGCGCCGCTGTGGGTGATCTACCTGCTGGCGTTCCTGCTGGCCTGCGTCGACCCGCTCTACCATCCGGCCTTCCAGGCGATCGTGCCCGAGCTGGTCGACGAGGTCTCGCTGCCGGTCGCCAACGCCCGCCTCTACGGCGGCGACAGCGTCCTCAACCTGCTCGGCCCGGTCCTCGGCGGGACGCTCGTGGTGACGATCGGCTACGGGCCCGCGCTCTACCTCGACGCCGCGACGTTCTTCGTCTCCGCCCTGCTGCTGACGCTCGTCGGGCCCACCCGGCGGCCTTCCGGCGGGCGGCGGGCCGGGCTGGCGGAGGGGGCGCGGTTCCTGCGCGCCAGCCCGTTCCTGTGGACGGCCGCGTGGGCGTTCGCCGCGTTCAACCTGTGCATCTGCACGGTCCAGTTCAACGTCGTCTACTACCTGTCGCACTACGAGGGCTTCGGTCCCGTGCTGGTCGGCGCGGTCCTCGGGCTGGAGGGGCTCGGCCTGCTGCTCGGCGCGACGGCCGCGCCGGCGCTGCTGGCCAGGTACGGGCCCGGCACGCTCATCACCGGCGGGAACGCCGTCATGGGCGCGGGGGTCCTGCTGCTGCCCCTCCTGCACGGTCCCGTCGCGATCGGGACGGTCTGGGCGGTGGTGTTCGCCGGGGGCGGCCTCGCGGACGTGGCGATGTTCACGACCCGGCACCGGCTGGTCCCGTCGCGCCTGCTCGGCCGGGTCATCGGGGCCAGCCGGATGATCGCGTGGGCGGCGATGCCGGTGGCGGCCCTGCTCGGCGGGGTGCTGGAGGAGCCGCTCGGCGGCTTCGAGCGGGTGATCCTGCTGGCGGGCTTCGGCAACCTCGTCACGGCCCTGCTCGCGATGCGCTCCGCGCTGGTGGATCCGCTCCCCGCCCAGGTGAGCCTCGTGAAGGAGTGCCCGTGAAGGAGTGACCCGCGAAGGAGTGACCGTGAAGGAGTGACTCAGGCGGGCGGGACGGGCAGCGGCGTGCTCTGGGCGGACAGGGCCAGCAGGACCGTGGCGGCCGTCCAGCCGAGGGGGGCGACGGAGGCGGTGCGGCCCTTGTCGTTGACCTTCTCGGCCAGGACGCCGAGCGAGGTCCGGTGGCCCGACAGCCAGTCGAGCCGGGAGACGGCCTCGTCGGCGCGGCCGCCCGAGACGGCCGAGAGCGCGAACAGGGCGACCTCGGGGGTCCAGGCCTGGGTGCGGTTGCCGCCCCAGTTCTCGCCGGGGAGAAGCCCGCCGTTGGAGACCGTCATGCGGTCGGCGGCGTTGGCGATGGCGGCGGTGACGGCCGGGTCCGCCGGGGCGAACGGAGGTGCGAGGAAGGTCACACTCGCGTCCATGTTGCCGCCGGGGAGGGGCGAGCGGGGATAGCCGTACCTGCCGTACTCGCGGGTGATCGCCGAGCTCAGGGTGGTCGCGGCGGTGTGGAAGCGCGCGGCCTTGTCCGGATGGGACGCCCTCGACAGGTCGGCGGCCGCCCGGAGCCCGAGCAGCAGCGGCCCCGAGACGCCGAGGGTCGGACGCCGCGGCTCCTGCTCGGTCGAGACGGACCGTTCGAAGTAGTCGGACGAGGCGGGCGGCAGGCCGTCGGGGCCGAGATGGCTCGCGATCCACTCGGCGCCCTTCTCGACCATCGGCAGGTAGGCCGTGGCGGCGGGGTCGTACCTGGCGACGAACCAGGCGGCCCAGAGCGTCCAGCCGATCTCGTCGAGCTGGACGGGACGGCCGTCGGTGGCGGGGGAGCCGTCGGGGCGGAAACGGCTGGCCCAGCGGCCGTCGGCGCCCTGCACCCGGGAGAGGAAGCCGAGGATCCGCCGGGCCTCGACCAGATGGCCGGTGGCGGCGAAGGCGGCGGCGTGGAAGGCGGCGTCACGCGGCCAGACGTAGTTCCACATGCCGTACCAGCTCGCCGTCGACGCGCCGGAGGGCGCGGTCAGCATCCGCAGGTCGAGCAGGGCGCGGGAGGCCATGTCGCGATGGTCGGCGGTGAGCCCGGGGATCAGCCCGTCCTCGAGCCAGCCGCGGTCGCCCCGCACCGCGGAGGCCACCCGCGGGTCGTTCTCGGAGATCTTGACCGGGTTGCTCGCGCCGTGCGGGATGACCAGGACGCGCCCGTCGGCGAGCCGGACCGCGGAGCTGCCGGGAATGTAAGAAGCGTCACGTGCGTCGAGGGTGCTGATGGGGGTCGAGACGAACGGCCAGCCACCGCCTCCGACCAGGCCGGGGGAGTCCCAGCGGGCCTGTCCGAGCCCGTCGGTGGAGGCGCACGTGGCCCCGACGGCCGCCACGGTGAGCAGAGCCGCGACAGGCCGCACCCAGCGTCGCACCACCGGCGTTTTCCCCCAACTTCCCCAGAACTTCCCTTAGTAGTACATCAAACGCAGGCAAACGTCCCTTCCGAGGTGCTCTACCCAGGGCTACTGATCAGTAAGCGACCCGCTGGCCAGCACACGGGCCGGGGGAGGCTAGGCTTTCTTGCCGGAGCGGACCGCCGTGACTACCGCACGTGCGGTCGATCACCCGTCGATCCGTTAAGGACGTCACCCTCGTGGACCTTTTCGAACATCAGGCGAAGGAACTCTTCGCCTCCTACGGCGTACCGGTGCCCACCGGCAAGGTCGCCACCACGCCCGCCGAAGCGCGGGCCATCGCCGAGGAGCTTTTCGCGGCGGGCAACAAGAAGGTCGTCATCAAGGCGCAGGTCAAGGCCGGCGGCCGCGGCAAGGCGGGCGGCGTCAAGCTCGCCGACGACGCCGCCGAGGCCGAGACCCTGGCCACCCAGATCCTGGGCATGGACATCAAGGGCCACACGGTCCACAAGGTCCTCGTCGAGGAGGGCTCGGCCATCAAGCAGGAGTTCTACTTCTCCTTCCTGCTGGACCGCGCGAACCGCACCTTCCTCACCATCGCCACCGTCGAGGGTGGTGTCGAGATCGAGGACGTGCCGCACGACCAGCTGGCCATGATCCCGATCAACGCCCTCGAGGGCGTCGACGCCGCGAAGGCCCGCGAGATCGCGGTCGCCGCGCGTCTGCCGGAGGTCGCCCTGGACGGCGCCACCGACATCATCGAGAAGCTGTGGAAGGTCTTCGTCTCCGAGGACGCCACGCTGGTCGAGGTCAACCCGCTGATCCTCAACGCCGCCGACGAGGTGCGCGCGCTCGACGGCAAGGTCTCGCTCGACGAGAACGCCGCCTTCCGCCAGCCGAAGCAGGCCGAGCTCGAGGACAAGGACGCGGCCGACCCGCTCGAGGCGGCGGCCAAGGCCAAGGACCTCAACTACGTCAAGCTCGACGGCACCGTCGGCATCATCGGCAACGGCGCGGGCCTGGTCATGTCGACCCTCGACGTCGTCGCCTACGCGGGTGAGGAGTTCGCCGGCTCGCCGAAGCCCGCCAACTTCCTCGACATCGGCGGCGGCGCGTCCGCCGAGGTCATGGCCGCCGGTCTGGAGATCATCCTCTCCGACCCGGCCGTGAAGTCGATCTTCGTGAACGTGTTCGGCGGCATCACCGCCTGTGACGCGGTCGCCAACGGCATCGTCTCCGCCTACGAGCTGCTCGGCTCGAAGGGCGAGAGCGTGGACCGCCCGCTGGTCGTCCGGCTCGACGGCAACAACGCCGAGCTCGGCCGCCAGATCCTCAACGACGCCGCTCTCCCGGGCGTCGAGCAGGTCGAAACCATGGACGACGCGGCCCGCCGCGCCGCCGAACTCGCCGCGGTAGGTGCGTAATGGCCATCTGGCTGACTGAAGACAGCAAGATCATCGTCCAGGGCATCACCGGCTCGGAGGGCTCGAAGCACGCCGCGCGCATGCTCCGCTCCGGCGCCAACGTGGTCGGCGGCGTCAACGCCCGCAAGGCCGGGACGACCATCACCCTCGAGGGCAAGGACCTGCCGGTCTACGGCACCGTGACGGAGGCCATCGAGGCCTCCGGCGCGGACGTGTCCGTCGTCTTCGTGCCGCCGAAGTTCACCAAGGACGCGGTCATCGAGGCGATCGACGCCGAGATCCCGCTCGCCGTGGTGATCACCGAGGGCGTGCCGGTGCACGACTCGACCTACTTCTGGGCGCACGCCGTCGCCAAGGGCAACAAGACCCGCATCATCGGTCCGAACTGCCCCGGCATCGCCTCTCCGGGCGCGTCGAACGCGGGCATCATCCCCGCCGACATCACCCCGAAGGGCCGGGTCGGCCTGGTCTCCAAGTCGGGCACCCTGACCTACCAGATGATGTTCGAGCTGCGCGACTTCGGCTTCTCGACCTGCGTCGGCATCGGTGGCGACCCCGTCATCGGCACCACGCACATCGATGCGCTCCAGGCGTTCCAGGACGACCCGGACACCGATGCCATCGTGATGATCGGTGAGATCGGCGGCGACGCCGAGGAGCGGGCCGCGGCCTACATCGAGCAGCACATCACCAAGCCGGTCGTCGGCTACGTCGCGGGCTTCACCGCCCCCGAGGGCAAGACCATGGGCCACGCCGGCGCCATCGTCTCCGGCTCCGCCGGTACCGCCCAGGCCAAGAAGGACGCCCTGGAGAAGGTCGGCGTCCGCGTCGGCAAGACCCCGTCCGAGACCGCGCGGCTCATGCGCGAGATCATGAAGAACCTCTAAGGATCTTCCCGGCTTCACCGCAGGGGGCCGCACCCGTCAGGGGTGCGGCCCCTCTGTCATTCCCCGCCCGCCGTCCAGGGGCGGAGCTTCGCGGGGTTGAGGACCGTCCAGATGCGGGTGATCCGCCCCCCGGTGACCTGGAAGGCGTAGACGGCCGCGACGGCGCCGTCCAGGCGGCCGATCAGGCCCGGACGGCCGTTGACGGTGCGTTCCTCCAGATCCAGGTCCGGCGCGGCGGAGGCCAGGCCGACCAGGAAGCGGGCGATCCGCTCGGCGCCCTCCACCGGCGGGGACACGGCGTTGACGAGGCCGCCCCCGTCGCCCGTCGCCGTCGCGTCCTCGTCGAGCAGGCCGATGAGAGCGGCGATGTCGCCCGCCTGCCAGGCCTCCTTGAACGCCCGGACGGTCGCGGCGTACCGGGCCGCGGGGACGGCCGGCTCCGGCTCGGGCGGCAGCCGGCGGCGGGCCGAGGAGGCGAGCTGACGGCAGGCCGCGGGGGAGCGGCCGACGATCTCGGCCACCTCGGCGAAGGGGTAGCGGAAGACGTCGTGCAGGACGAACGCGACGCGCTCGGCGGGCGTCATCGACTCCAGCATGACCAGGAAGGCCATCGTCACCGACTCGTCCAGGGTGACCCGGTCGGCGGGGTCGGCGGCGGGGCCGCCGGTCCAGGCGGCGCGGCCGGGCAGCGGCTCGGGGATCCACTCGCCCACGTAGCGCTCCCGCCGGGCCCGCGCGGAGCCGAGCTGGTCGAGGCAGAGCCGGCTGGCGACCGTCGTCAGCCAGGCGCCGGGGGAGACGATCTCGTCCCGCCGGGCGGGCGCCAGGGCGTACCAGCGGGCGTAGGCCTCCTGCACGACGTCCTCGGCGTCGGCGAGCGAGCCGAGCAGCCGGTAGGCGAGCCCGGTCAGCTGCCGTCGCTCTCCCATCACCGCGTCCTGCGGGGTCATGGCGTCTCCTTCTTCCCAGGCGACCTTCTCCCTTCCGACGGACCAGGGTGCCGGATGGTGAGGCCGCACGGACGCCTGACATTCCGGGCGGCCGCGTCGTCGGAGCTCACGTATCCGTCAACGTGTCACAGGAGGCGTCATGTCCCCGTTCACCGATCCCGCTTCCGAGCAGAGCCTGGAGCGGACCGCCCTGGCGCTGAAGGCCGGGGGTTTCGCCGTCGAGATCCTCGACGACGTCGCGGCGGCGCGGGCGCGCGTCCGTGAGCTGATCCCCGCCGGAGCCGCCGTGTTCTCCTCGGCGAGCGAGACACTGCGCCTGTCCGGCATCGAGGACGACATCAGCTCCTCGGGGCGCTACGACGCCGTCCGGCCGCGCGTCGTGGCGATGGACCGCGCCACCCGGGCCGACGAGATCCGGCGGCTGACGTCCTGCCCCGACGTCGTGATCGGCAGCGTGGCGGCCGTCACCGAGACCGGTTCCCTCGTCGCCGCCTCCGGCAGCGGGAGCCAGCTCCCCGCCTACTCCGGCGGCGCCGCCCGGGCCATCTGGCTCGTCGGCGCGCAGAAGATCGTCCCCGATCTCGCCACCGCCCTCCGCCGCGTCGAGGAGCACGCCCTTCCCCTGGAGAACGCCCGCGCCCTGGCCGTCTACGGCGTCCCCAGCGCCGTCAACCGGCTCCTCGTCCTCAACGCCGAACCCCGCCCCGGCCGGGCGACCGTCCTCCTGCTCAGGGAACCCGCCGGTTTCTGAGGGTGAGGTAAGGCGCGAACGCGACACGCCGGGCCAGGGGGGCGGCGGGGGGTCGGGGGTGGTGCCAGCATGGGCGGGTGAGTGACGCCAAGCAGCCCCCAGAGCCCCGTCGACTGCGCGTCGTGCGCGATGCCAGGGCGGCGGCGGTGCCGTCGCCGTGTCCGGCGGAGGGCGGGGACGTCCGGGGAGCCGCGGGCGGCGAGCCGAAGCCGGGGGAAGGGGCGGCGCGCAAGGGGTCGGGGGACGGCAGGCCCGTGCCGCGGCAGGGGCGTCCGGCGCAGGCCCGGGGCGGGACGGGCGACCGGGCCGGACGGGTGCCGCCCGAACGCGGCACGGGGCGGCCCCGTGCCGCCGGGCCGCGCCCCCAGGGATCGGGACGGCCCGCGCAGAAGCGGAAGCCGGCGCAGGGGAGACCGCCCGCGGCCAAGACCCCGGCGGACGGGGAGGCGCGGCGGGGCCTCGGCGGAGGGCCCGCGAGGCCGCTGGCCGTCACCGGGATGGTGGGGGCCGCGTGGTGTGTGGGGCTGGGGCTCGTCGTCCTGACGACCGTCACGCTCGTGGGGTGGATCGCCGCGCCGCGGACCGGGCTCGGGGAGGGGCTGCCGGGGGTGTTCCGGACGGCCGTCAACTTCTGGCTGGTCTCGCACCACGCCGGCTTCTCGGTGCCGAGCGGCCGGGTCGGCCTGCTGCCGCTGGGACTGATCCTGCTGCCCGGCGGGCTGCTGTACCGCAGCGGCGGATGGGTGATCCGGGCCGCCGAGTCGCGGTACCGGCAGCGGGTCGGGGTCGTGCAGGTGTCGCTGCTGCTGGCGGCGCCCTACGCGACGTTCGCGGTGATGCTGGCGCTGATCGCCCGGACGCCCGCGCTCCGGCCGTCGCCGGGCGAGGCGTTCGTGGCCTGCTTCTCGCTGGCGTTCGTGGCCGGAGGGCTCGGGGCGGCGCGGGCGCTGTCTGCCTCGCGCGGCAAGGTGCGGTCGGGGGTCGGGGCGCTGCTGCGGCTGCTGCCCGACCGGCCCCGGTCGGTCGTGATGGGACTCCTCGGGGCGATGGCCGTGCTCATCGCCTCGGGGGCGCTGCTGATCGGATCGTCGCTGGCGCTGCACCACCGGGAGGCGGGCGACGTCTACGCGCTGCTCGCGCCGGGCGCCGTCGGCGGTGCGCTGCTGATCCTCGTCGAGATCGCCTACCTGCCCAACGCGGTCATCTGGGGGATGGCGTTCGCCGTGGGACCGGGGTTCAGCGTGGGCGCGGGGACGAGCGTCTCGCCGACGGGGGTGTTCCTCGGCGCGCTGCCGTCGTTCCCGCCGCTCGCCGCGCTCCCGCAGCCGGGACCCGCGCCGCTGCTGTCGCTGCTGGCCCTGCTCGCGCCGTTCGCGGCGGGCGCCGTCGGCGGGACGCTCGTCGTGCGGGCCATGCCGAGCACCGTCCCGGAGGCGGCCCCCCTGTGGGGGTTCGTGTCGGGGGTGGCGACCGGTGGGGTGATGTTCGTGCTCGCGGCGCTGTCCGGCGGACCGCTGGGCGGCGGCAGGATGGCCACGATGGGGCCCTCGCCCTGGCAGATCGGGCTGCTGACCGCGCTGGAGGTCGGCCTCGCCGCCGCGTGCGCGGCCTGGATCGCCAACTGGTGGCTGCTGCGCGACCGGCCGGAGAGCGAACGGGCCGAGCGGCGGCGCCTCAAGCGCGAGGCGGCGGCCGCTCCGGCCGTCGAGGAGGAGCCGGAGCCCCCGGCTCCCGCACCGCGCAGGCCCCCGAACGCCGATCCGTTCGCGTTCGTGGAGTCCGAGCCGATCCTGCGACGCCGCGAGCCCTGATCAGAGCGTGACGTTCGCCACTCAGAAAAGGTCCTTGTGGTCGGTGAACGTGCCCTCGGGGACGTGCAGCTTCTTCTCCAGCTTCGGCAGCCAGATGTCCTTGCAGGCGTCCTCGTCGGTGTTCGTGTTCGCGGTGCTGGTGCACTTCTGGTAGCCGTTGATCTCCGACCAGAGGTACACCGCGCCGGTGCACATGATCGCGGAGATGACGGTCCCGATCACGCCGAACACGATGCCCGCGACCGCTCCCGGCACCTTGACGCCCGGCTTCCGCGCCCGGAGCCCGACGACCACCGCGATGATCCCCACCACGACGCCGAGGGGAAGCGGAACACAGAAGAGGGCCAGCAGAAGGGAGCCCAGGCCCAGCCAGAGGGCCTTCACCCCGGACCGGTCGACGGCCTGACGCTGATCGTTAACCACGGTTCTCCCTAACCCACATCCCTTTGGGGATGTCTCCAACAAAGCCGCTGTCTGAGGTACCTGCTTCGGAGGAATCGCCAAGGTGCCGATAAGCTGCGGACCGGCGGAAACATCCGCCGAAGATCCAGGGGAGGACCCTTGGATCGCCGTTTCTTCCTTCAGGGAGTCCTTCCGGTGTCCGCCCGGCTCGTCGTCCTCGTCTCCGGCGCGGGGACAAACCTACAGGCGCTGCTCGACGCATGCGCGGATCCAGCCTATGGTGCGCGGGTGGTGGCCGTGGGCGCGGACCGTCCCGGAATCGCCGGGTTGTCGCGGGCGGAGGCGGCGGGAATTCCGACGTTCGTCGTCCCGGTGCCCGATTTCGCCGACCGCGCGGCCTGGGACGCGGCGCTGACCGCGGCCACCGCCGAGCACGAGCCCGCCCTCGTGATCTCGGCCGGGTTCATGAAGATCCTCGGCCCGGAGTTCCTGGCCGCCTTCACGACCGTCAACACCCACCCCGCCCTGCTGCCCGCCTTCCCCGGCGCGCACGCGGTCAGGGACGCGCTGGCCTACGGCGTGAAGCTGACGGGCTGCACGGTCCACTTCGTGGACGCGGGCGTCGACACCGGGCCGATCATCGCGCAGGAGACGGTCCCCGTGCGCTGGCACGACGACGAGGAGACGCTCCATGAGCGGATCAAGGTCGTCGAGCGCCGTCTGTTCATCGACGTCATCGGGCGGCTCGCCCGCGACGGCTGGACCCGCCGCAGTGACCGGCATCTCTCCATGAAGTGCAAGAGCTGTAACGAGGAAGGAAGCTCCCGGTGAGCCGCATCGCCATCAAGCGCGCCCTGGTCAGTGTGTACGACAAGACCGGTCTGGAGGAGCTGGCCCGCGGCCTGCACGCCGCCGGGGTCGAGATCGTCTCGACGGGCTCGACCGCCTCGAGGATCGCCGAGGCCGGGGTCCCGGTGATGAAGGTCGAGAAGCTGACGGGCTTCCCCGAGTGCCTCGACGGCCGGGTGAAGACCCTGCACCCGAAGGTCCACGCGGGCATCCTCGCCGACCGCCGCCTCGACGACCACGTCCGGCAGCTCGCCGACCTCGACGTCGAGCCGTTCGACCTCGTGGTCGTCAACCTGTACCCCTTCACCGCGACCGTCGCCTCGGGGGCCGCCCCCGACGAGTGCGTCGAGCAGATCGACATCGGCGGGCCGACCATGGTCCGCGCCGCCGCGAAGAACCACCCGTCGGTGGCCGTCGTCGTGTCGCCCGCGGCCTACGGCGAGGTCCTGGCGGCCGTCGGTGAGGGCGGGTTCGACCTCGACGCCCGCCGCCGCCTGGCCGCCGCCGCGTTCTCTCACACCGCCTCCTACGACGTCGCCGTGGCCTCCTGGTTCGCCAGCGTCCACGCCCCCGACGCCGTCGCTCAGGAGACCGGCTGGCCGGACTTCACGGGCGTCACCCGGGAGCGCTCGGCGACCCTGCGGTACGGCGAGAACCCGCACCAGCGCGCGGCCCTCTACACCGACGCCTCCGGCGGCGGCCTCGCCGGAGCGCAGCAGCTCAACGGCAAGGAGATGTCGTACAACAACTACGTCGACACCGACGCCGCGCACCGCGCCGCCTACGACTTCGACGCCCCCGCCGTCGCGATCATCAAGCACGCCAACCCGTGCGGCATCGCGGTCGGCGCCACCATCGCCGAGGCGCACCTGAAGGCGCACGAGTGCGACCCGGTCTCGGCCTACGGCGGCGTGATCGCGGCCAACCGCGAGGTCACCGCCGACCTGGCCCGCCAGCTCGACGGCATCTTCACCGAGGTGATCGTCGCGCCGTCCTACGAGGCGGAGGCGCTGGAGATCCTCACCGCCAAGAAGAACCTGCGCGTCCTGGTCTGCGAGCCGCTGAAGCGCGAGCCGCGCGCCGAGACCAGGGCGATCAGCGGCGGGCTGCTGATCCAGAGCGCCGACGTCCTGGACGCCCCCGGCGACACCGCGTCCGGCTGGGAGCTCAAGACCGGCACCCCGGCGACCCCCGAGGTCCTGGCCGACCTCGAGTTCGCCTGGCGGGCCGTCCGCTCCGCCAAGTCCAACGCGATCCTGCTGGCCAAGAACGGCGCGTCCGTCGGGGTCGGCATGGGCCAGGTCAACCGGGTCGACTCCTGCAACCTGGCGGTCAGCCGGGCGGGCGAGCGCGCGGCCGGGTCCGTCGCCGCCTCGGACGCCTTCTTCCCCTTCCCCGACGGCCCGGAGATCCTGCTCGACGCGGGTGTCACGGCGATCGTCCAGCCGGGCGGATCCATCCGCGACGAGCTCATGATCGAGGCCGCGGAGAAGGCCGGAGTGACGGTCTACTTCACCGGTACCCGCCACTTCTTCCACTGAGAGAAGCGAACGCCCCTCCCGTGCGGGAGGGGCGTTTTCGCTGATCATGGGACGTTTCGCGGGCGCGGGTTGATACTCTCGCGAAGGTCGCCCCCGAAGGAGAAGCCCTCGTGCACTACATCATGGCCCTGTTCATGCTGGACACGCATCTGCTCACGCAGGGCCGGGACCTCGTGGGTCTCGCCGCCGCCGTCCTCGCCGCCGTCATGGCGGCCAACGCGAGCTGGATCCTCACCGACAAGGTCATGGCCCGCAGGGCCGCCGGTGAGGCGAGCGAGGACTAGGGCCTGTTTCAAAGCCACCTGCCCTACTGCGCGACGTCCAGGCACGCACCTCGGGGGCTTGTCGTCAGTCGCCGGCCACACCAGGCCGACTCCCTCCTCCGCACCCCCGAGGCACGCACCTGGACGCCGCTCGCCACGGGCGCCGACTTCGAAACAGACCCTAGGGGCTGTTTCAAAGTCAACTGCCCTACTGCGCGGCGCCCAGGCACGCACCTCGCGAGGTTGTCGTCGGTCGCCGACCCAACCAGGTCGACTCCCTCCTCCGCCCCCGCGAGGCACGCACCTGGACGCCGCTCGCCACGGGCGCCGACTTTGAAACAGCCCCTAGCGTCTAACGCAGCCTGGCCTTGAGGGCCTTCCGCGCGTCCGGCCACTCGGTGTCGATCATCGAGTACTGGTAGGTGTCGCGGAAGGTGCCGTCGTAGCGGATGCGGTGGTTGCGGACCACCCCCTCGAACGTCGCGCCCAGCCGGGCGATCGCGTTCTGGGAGCGGACGTTCCGCCCGTGCGTGTGCCAGGCGACCCTGATCGCGCCCAGCTCCTCGAACGCGCGGGTCAGCATCAGCAGCTTGGCCTCGGTGTTCAGGCCCGTGCGGTGCCACGGCGTCCCGATCCAGGTGTGCCCGATCGCCAGGCCGCGGTCCCTGGGCGACAGGTCGTAGAACGAGGTCGTCCCGGCGACCCGCCCGGTACGGGCGTCGATCTGGGCGAACGGGACGCGCTCCCCGCGCTCGTACTGGTCGAGCGCCTTCTGGATCAGGGCCCGGGTGCCGTCCAGGTCCCGTGGCTGCGGATCACCCAGCCAGGTCCAGACGTCCGGGTCCCCGCCGGCCTCGTGCAGCCCCTCGGCATGCTCCTGGGAAAGCGCCTCCAGCCGTACGTGACGGCCGGACATCATCGGTCGATCGAACCATTCCACCCAGCCGACCTTAGGGGTTCTGACCACCGGCCCCGTGGCTATATAGTTTTGCCTGCGCCCAGCGCGCAGGCCCCTTTAGCTCAGTCGGCAGAGCGTCTCCATGGTAAGGAGAAGGTCTACGGTTCGATTCCGTAAAGGGGCTCCACGAGCGGCCTCCGGGCCGCTTTCGTGCTTTCGGGGCCGGGCTGGAAGAATGGGCGGGCAATGACCCACCTTCCGGATGAGGGCAGCACGTGACGGCACAGATTCTCGACGGCAAGGCCACCGCGGCCGAGATCCGCTCCGACCTCAAGCAGCGGGTCGCCGCCCTGAAGGACCGCGGTGTCTCGGTGGGACTCGGCACCGTCCTGGTCGGCGACGACCCCGGCAGCCAGTCCTACGTCGCGATGAAGCACCGCGACTGCGCCGAGGTCGGGATCACCTCGATCCGCAAGGACCTTCCCGCCGACGCCACCCAGGAGCAGGTCGAGCAGGCCGTCGCCGAGCTCAACGCCGACCCCGGCTGCACCGGCTACATCGTCCAGCTTCCGCTGCCCCGGCACCTCGACGAGCAGCGCGTCCTGGAGCTCATCGACCCGGGCAAGGACGCCGACGGCCTCCACCCGATCAACCTCGGCCGTCTCGTCATGATGCAGCCGGGCCCGCTCCCGTGCACCCCGAAGGGGATCGTCGCGCTGCTGCGCCGCTACGACGTCCCGCTCGACGGCGCCGAGGTCGTGGTCGTCGGCCGCGGCCTGACGGTCGGCCGCCCGCTCGGCCTGCTCCTCACCCGCCGCTCGGAGAACTCGACCGTCACCCTCTGCCACACCGGCACCCGCGACCTGGTCCGCCACACCCGCCGCGCCGACATCATCGTCGCCGCCGCCGGCGTCCCCGGCCTCATCACCGCCGACATGGTCAAGCCCGGCGCCGCCGTCCTCGACGTCGGCGTCTCCCGCGTCGACGGCAAGCTCGCCGGCGACGTCTCCTTCGCGGTGACCGAGGTGGCCGCCTGGGTCGCCCCCAACCCCGGCGGCGTCGGCCCCATGACCCGCGCCATGCTCCTGTCCAACGTGGTGGAACGCGCCGAACTCATCTGACGCCGCCGGCTCACGGGGTGGCTTCGGCCACCCTGAGCCCGGCGAGGACCTGCTCCTGGAAGCGGTCGACCACCGCGTCGACGCTGCGGATGAACCCCGTCTCCTCGACGCCCCGCCGGGTCCCCATGCTCATCGGAAGCGTCAGCCGGAAGGCCGCGATCTCCTCGGCGCCGCCCTGCGCCAGCAGGCCGGGCTCCGCCCTCAGGTTCTTCAGCAGCTCACAGGGCCCGGTCGAGCCGCCCGGGGGCAGCGCCTCTATCCGGAGCTCGCCCGGCGCCCCGTCGAGCTGACGCAGCAGCCGGGTGACCCTGGTGAGCGTCCGGGCACGGTCGGGGGCGGGCACCACCGTGGTCGCCTCGATCTGCCCGGTCCGCAGATCCGCCTCGACGCCCAGCGGCCCGGCCGCGCCCGACGTCTTGATCTCCGCCGTCAGCCGTCCCGTCTCGACCAGCCCCGCGACGGTCCGCGCCCGCCGCTCGGCGGGATCGTCCCCGCGCTTCTTCCGGACGACGGGCGCGACCGGAAGCCCGCTTTCCCCGCCCAGCCGCAGGCAGAGCTGCCGGATCAGCTTCTCCCAGTTCTCCGCCACCTGGACGGCCCGCCTGTCGCCGGGCCGCAGAGTCCCCTCGGTGATCGAGTTGCGGATCGGCACCCAGGTGGCGCCCATGTTCTGGAAGCCCTGGCAGCCCGCGTTGTCCTGCTCCAGATAGTGCAGGAGCTCCCCGAGCAGCCAGGCGTGCGAGGGGTTGGCGGTCCCCTCGTGGTGGCAGAGCAGCCTGGCCTCGTGCGCCACCTCGGCCCACGACAGGTGCCGGAGCGCCACCTTCCTGGTCTTGCGCCGGTCGACGGTCACCGGATGGCCGCCGTCGAGCGCGAGATCGTTCGACAGGGTGATCACGCACTCGTAGGAGTTCCGGGAGGCGACCTCGAGGTAGGACTCGACCTGCTCGCGCTTCAGCGGGCTGCCGCCGGTCTTGGTCTCGACCAGGGCGGTCCAGATGCGTCCCGCACGGGAGACCCGGACGACGCCGTCCGGCCGGACGGTGCTCTCCCCGTGCTTGAACGACGCCTCGGCGAAGGTCTGCATGGTCCCGGCGGGCGCCCCGAACCGGGCCGTGATCCGCCGCCCGAACTCCGGCACCTGGGTCATGACGGCCAGCAGCGTCGACGTCGCCCTGACCTCACGCTCCTGGTCGTTGCGCAGCCCGGAGACCGAGAACAGCCGCGCCCCCTGCCAGCCCGCGTGATCGGCGAGATTCACCTTCGCCACGGGCAGCGTGTTCTTCTTCACGACCCGCCGCCCGGTCCGCACCCGCCCGGCAGCCGGTGCTTCGAGCGTCTTCGCGACGGGAGGCGCCGCAACGTCGGCCGCGGGTTCGGCGCGAACGGGTTCGGCGTGGACGGCCTCGGGCGCCGTCCGTGTGACGGTCCCGCCGTCCGCCGCCTCGGCGGCCACGGTCGAGGCCTCGGTGACCGCCTCAGCGCCGGCCTCGGCCTCCGCCTCGTCGTCCTGGACGTCGATGCCGAAGTCCCCCGCGAGCCCCGCGAGCCCGCTCGCGTACCCCTGCCCGACGGCCCGGAACTTCCACGCCCCGTCCCGCCGGTAGAGCTCCCCGAAGACGAACGCGGTCTCCTCACCGGCGTCGCCGATGTCGAAGGAGAGGAGCGGGTTCCCCGCGCTGTCGGCGAGCGTCAGCCGCAGGTCGTCCAGCTCCCCGAAGGTCGCCCCGCCGTACCGGCTGGCCGCGATCACGACGCCCGTGACGTCCGCGGGCAGGGCTTCGAGATCGACCTGGATCCCGTCCTCGCTGCCCCCGCCGGTCGGTGTCTTCCCCAGCAGCTGGACCGTCCCGTCCGCACTGCTCGGATGGTTGTAGAAGAAGAAGTCCCCGTCGCCGCGCGCCTTGCCGTCGGCCCCCTGGAGGAGCACCGACACGTCGGCCTCGCCCGCTCCGGTCGGATCGCTCCAGCCGAGCGTCAGCGTCACCGGCCCCTCGATGTCGCTCAGTGCCGCCAGCGCGACGTTCGCTCCCTTGACCAGTTGTTCCACGAAGACCCCATCTCGCGCCCGCGTCCAGTACACCGTGTGACAACGCTAGGCATATGCGTGACCGGTTCTTCTGGAAGTGGCCAACCTGAGATGTTCGGGGACGGGTGCACCCGGCCGCTGGGTGCAGGGCCGGGTGCGGTGGTGTGCCCGTTCCGGGCGAGAAGGGTTGGCTGTCCCCTGTGGGGCCTCCGTCAGCTGGCTCTTCTCGTTACCGGGGTTCTCTGGGTGTAGCCCGTCGCGGTGGCGGGGCGGCGGGGTTCGGGGGTGGACGGGACGGTGCGCTGTTGCTGCTGCGGCACGTGGACCGTCGGCAGCGGGCGGACCAGGCCCATGGCGATCACCTCGTTGGCGAGGCGGGTGCGGCGGTTCGCGCCCTCCGGGACGCGGAACTTCTGGTAGAGGCGGAGGAGGTGCTGCTTCACAGCGGCCTCCGTCACCACCAGATCGGTTGCGATCTCGCGTGCCGTCGCGGGGGCGACGAACGCCTCGTCGGAAAGTGCCGGGCGGCACAGGGACGTCAGGACGTCGATCTCTCGCCTGGTGAGCTCCGGCGCGACCGCGCGCTTCAGCTCGGTCTCCGGATCCACGTCTTCGCGGGGGATGCCCCCCAGGCGGCCCCGGGCTGACCCGAAGCTGACGACGTCCCCGTCTTCGAGGACTCGGCGGGCGATGGGACGCCCGTTGACCCTGGTCCCGTTGCGCGAAAGCCCCATGTCGACGATGTAGACGTATGGTCCACGACGTACCAGTTCGGCATGGAAGCGGGACACGCTCGGATCCTCCAGACGGATGTCCACCCCCTTTCCTCTGCCGACCGTCGTGACGTCGGGACGTAGCGGCACGACCATGCCGCTGTCCTCGATCCGTATGAACGGCCCCTCCACTGTGGTTCCTCCCACTCAGTTAGCGACCCCTGTCGTCGGGGTTACCCGGCGCGCACACCGCCACACCCACCTACTCGCGGGTAGAAATTGAGGTGGGAGGGAGTTTGACGTGGAACGGACCGGGCTCGCCGTAAACTTTCTTCGTGACCTCAGGTGACCGTCCAGGGCGGCTGGACCAGCAGAAGGGCCGGGGAGTCCGGCGTCGGCGCAGGACCGCTCCCGCCCCGAAAACCGGTGCTGTCCAGGGTTGGACAGCGCAGGCTCCCTACCTGGTCGTCCTCGTCGGCGTCCTGGTCGGCCTGATCGCCTGCTTCGGCAGCTTCAAGGTCGGCTCCTTCCTGATGGCGGCGTCCCTGATCTTCGGAGCGGTGGCCAGGGGAGTGATGGCCGAGAGCCGGGTGGGATTCCTCGCCACCCGCCGCCGCACGACCGACGTGATCGTCCTCGCGGTGCTGGGTCTGGGCATCGGATTCCTCGGCTGGGTCACTCACGCTACGTAAGTGAGTCCTTTGTCACTCGCCCTAAACAGGGGGGACAGGTCTAGACCGCTCCAGGGCCTCAGCTACGCTTCCCAGTTGAGCCTTACAAGGGTCACAGCCCGGTGCACGAAAGGGACAGCCACTAGCAATGCCCAAGATCAAAGTAGAGGCGCCCGTCGTCGAGCTCGACGGCGACGAGATGACGCGGATCATCTGGCAGTTCATCAAGGACCAGCTGATCCTTCCGTACCTGGACGTGGACCTTAAGTACTACGACCTCGGCATGGAACACCGCGACGCCACCGACGACCAGGTGACGATCGACGCGGCGAACGCGATCAAGCAGTACGGCGTGGGCGTCAAGTGCGCCACCATCACGCCGGACGAGGCCCGCGTCGAGGAGTTCGGCCTGAAGAAGATGTGGCGGTCCCCCAACGGGACGATCCGCAACATCCTCGGTGGTGTGATCTTCCGCGAGCCGATCATCATGCAGAACGTCCCGCGCCTGGTGCCGGGCTGGACGCAGCCGATCGTCGTCGGCCGTCACGCCTTCGGTGACCAGTACCGCGCGACCGACATCAAGGTCCCGGGCGAGGGCACGCTCACCCTGACCTACACCCCCAAGGACGGCTCGGCTCCGATGGAGCTCGACGTCTACGACTTCCCGGGTGCCGGCGTCGCCATGGCGATGTACAACCTGGACGAGTCCATCCGTGACTTCGCCCGCGCGTCGCTGCGCTACGGCCTCGACCGCAACTACCCGGTCTACCTGTCGACGAAGAACACGATCCTGAAGGCCTACGACGGCCGCTTCAAGGACATCTTCGCCGAGGTCTTCGAGACCGAGTTCAAGGCCGAGTTCGACGCCAACGGCCTCACCTACGAGCACCGCCTCATCGACGACATGGTCGCGGCGGCGCTCAAGTGGGAGGGCGGCTACGTCTGGGCCTGCAAGAACTACGACGGCGACGTCCAGTCCGACATCGTGGCCCAGGGCTTCGGCTCGCTCGGCCTGATGACGTCGGTCCTCATGACCCCCGACGGCCAGACCGTCGAGGCCGAGGCCGCGCACGGCACCGTCACCCGGCACTACCGCCAGCACCAGCAGGGCAAGGCCACCTCGACCAACCCGATCGCCTCGATCTACGCCTGGACCCGTGGCCTCGCCCACCGTGGCAAGCTCGACGGCACCCCCGAGGTCACCGGCTTCGCCGAGGCCCTCGAGGCCGTCTGCGTGGAGACCGTCGAGTCCGGTCAGATGACCAAGGACCTGGCGCTGCTCATCAGCAAGGACGCTCCCTGGCTGACCACGGAGGAGTTCCTCCACGCCCTGGATGTCAACCTGCAGAAGAAGATCTCTCTGTAAAGGTTGTGACCGGCGGTCACCACCGCCGACCCCGTGCACGCGGGGATGAAAGTGCCGCGCACCTCACCATGGGTGCGTGGCACTTCTCGTTGGGGGTCGCGATAGCCTGGCAGACGCAGTATCTCGATACCGAGAGATCCGCCCATCCCTGCCTGGAGAGTTCGTCATGACCCGCACTCCCGTCAATGTCACTGTCACCGGCGCCGCCGGTCAGATCGGGTACGCGCTGCTTTTCCGCATCGCGTCCGGCCAGCTGCTCGGCAAGGATGTGCCGGTCAAGCTGCGGCTCCTGGAGATTCCCCAGGCCGTGAAGGCCGCCGAGGGCACCGCGATGGAGCTCATCGACAGCGCGTTCCCGAACCTCGTGGCCGTCGACATCTTCGACAACCCGGCCGACGGTTTCGCCGGCGCGAACGTGGCCCTGCTCGTCGGCGCCCGTCCGCGGACCGCGGGCATGGAGCGCGGCGACCTGCTGTCGGCCAACGGCGGCATCTTCGGCCCGCAGGGCAAGGCGATCAACGACGGCGCGGCGGACGACATCCGCGTCCTGGTCGTCGGCAACCCGGCCAACACCAACGCCCTGATCGCGGCCTCCGCGGCTCCGGACGTCCCGGCCGAGCGGTTCACCGCGATGACCCGCCTCGACCACAACCGCGCCCTGGGCCAGCTCTCCCTGAAGACCGGCACCCCGGTCTCGGAGATCACCAAGGTGACGATCTGGGGCAACCACTCCGCCACCCAGTACCCCGACATCTTCCACGCGGAGATCGCCGGCAAGAACGCCGCCGAGGTCATCAACGACGAGGCGTGGCTCGCGAACGACTTCATCCCGACCGTCGCCAAGCGCGGTGCGGCGATCATCGAGGCCAGGGGCGCGTCCTCGGCCGCCTCCGCCGCCTCCGCCGCGATCGACCACGTCCACTCGTGGGTCAACGGCACCCCCGAGGGCGACTGGGTCTCGGCGGCCATCCCCTCCGACGGCTCCTACGGCGTTCCCGAGGGCATCATCTCCTCTTTCCCCGTCACCTCGAAGGACGGCAAGTGGGAGATCGTCCAGGGTCTGGAGATCAACGACTTCTCCCGCACCCGCATCGACGCCTCGGTCGCCGAGCTGATCGAGGAGCGCGACGCGGTCAAGGCCCTCGGCCTCATCTGATCTTGTAATTCGTGAAAAGGCTCCGTGAGCTCCTGCTCCCGGGGCCTTTCGCTTGTTTCGCTGGCCGGGTTCGGACAGGTACGGACGGTCCTCGGTGTGATGAGTGGTTATCACCGCATTTATGATTTCGGCCATGCCTGAAGGTCCGGATGTCACCGCGCACCGTCTGGTGGAGCGTTACCAGCTGCTCAGCGTCCTCGGCAGCGGCGGGATGGGTACGGTCTGGCGGGCCAGGGACGAGACCCTGGGCCGCGAGGTCGCGATCAAGGAGCTGACGCTCTCTCCCGAGCTCGACGCCGGCGGGCGGGCCGAGGCCTGCGCCCGTGCCGTCCGGGAGGCGCAGGCCGCCGCCCAGCTCCGGCATCCGGGGATCGTGGTCGTCCACGACGCGTTCATCGACGACGACCGGCCGTGGATCGTCATGCAGCTCCTCCAGGGGCAGACCCTCGACGTGGTCCTCAAGTCGCAGGGCCCGATCAGCGTGCCGTTCGCCGCGGAGATCGGCCTCCAGGTGGTCAAGGCGCTGATCGCCGCGCACACGGTCGGCATCCTGCACCGCGACATCAAGCCGGGCAACATCTTCCTGACCGCCGACGGCAGGGCCGTCCTCACCGACTTCGGCATCGCGACCGTCGAGGGCCAGGCGACGATCACCCGGTCGGGGATGCTGGTCGGCTCGCCCGGCCACATCGCGCCGGAGCGGCTGCGCGGCGAGAGCGGCGGTCCCCAGTCGGACCTGTGGTCGCTGGCCGCGACCCTCTACCGTGCCGTCGAGGGGATCTCGGCCTACCCGGGCGACGATCACATCGTGGTGCTGACCAAGGTCCTCACCCAGGATCCGCGCCCGCCGTCCGCCGCGGGCGAGCTGGCTCCGCTGCTGCTCCACATGCTCGCGAAGGATCCGCGCGTCCGCCCCGACCCGGTGATCGTCGAGGGGGTGCTGGCCAGGGTCGCCCAGGGCGGCGCCTCCGGGGTGATCCCGCTGCCCCCTGCCCCGCCCGCCGCCGCTGCCCCCGAGGGCCGGACGACCGTCGACGTGAACTGGCGTCCGCCCCGGAAGCCCTCCAGGCTCCTCGCCCCCGCCCTGGCGGGGGGCGTCCTGCTCCTGGCCCTCGCCGCCGTCGCGGTGGTCGTGACCGACGGGGAGCCGGAGACGAAGCCCCCGGCCGTGGCCAAGTCCTCGGCGCCGGTCACGAGCGCCCCCGCGACGGCCTCGGCCGCGCCCGCGGGGAAGTTCACCGGCCCCATCGACTTCTGCACCGTGATGACCTCCGCCCAGGCCCGGCAGATCATCAAGAACTTCAAGGGCGAGGGCAAGGCGAGCGGCAGCCAGGAACCGAGCTGCGCGTGGGACGCCCCCGGCGCGGGCGTCGAGATCGGCCTTCAGGGCGGCTCCCTCGACGACGACCCGTACGCGATGACCCCCGAGGACGCCCACGACCGGTTCCACTCCCGCTTCCAGTCCGCGCTGAAGGGCAGTGACAAGGTCATCTGGCACTACGGGGACATCGGGGGCGAGAGCATCACCTCCGGCATCGAGACCAAGGCCGAGCAGCTCACCGGCATCGGCGACGAGGCCTACGTGACCGACACCCTGGGCCGCCTCGACGCCCAGAAGACCGAGGTGGTGTTCCGGGTCAGCAACGTCGTCATCGAGGTCACCCACGCCGACGTGTCACGGAAGACCGGCGGGAAGCAGATCCGCGCGAACGCGATCCAGTTCGCCCGCTGGGCGGCCGAGAACCTGAAGGCGCGCTCATGAGCGCGCCGTCGCCGTTGGCCGGCCACTACGCCCTGCTCCAGCCGCTCTCCGCCACCCTGCATCTGGCCCTCGACCAGCGCACGGGCGCCCAGGTCTTCGCCCGGGAGATCCCGCTTCCGCCCGAACTGGAGGAGGACGCCCGCCGCGATCTGACCGGCCGGATCGTGGCCGAGGCCGAGGTGGCCGGGCGGCTGCGGCATCCGTCGATCAACCGCGTCCTCGACGCCTTCGTGGACGGGGACCGGCCGTGGATCATCACGCTGCCGATCTCCGGCCGTCCGCTGGACGAGATGGTCGCCGGATTCGGCCCGCTCACGCCCGTCCAGGTGGCGGGGCTCGGGGTCGAGCTGGTGGGCGCGCTGCGGGCCGCGCACGCGCTGGGGATCCTGCACGGGGACATCGGGCCGTCGCGGATCTGGCTGACCCCCGACGGCCATGCGGTGCTGACCGGCTTCGGCGGGGGAGCCAGGGCCAGGTCGGGTGAGGCGGCCTCGGTCGGCACCCCCGGATTCACCGCCCCGGAGCGGCTCGACGGTTCGCGTCCGGCGCCCGCGGCCGATCTGTGGTCGCTGGCGGCGAGCCTGTACTTCGCGGCCGAGGGGGTTCCGGCGTTCGGCGGGGACGGGCCGCTGGCCGTGCTGAGCGCGGTCGTCGCGGGCACGCCCAGGCCGCCGGAGCGCTCGGCCGCGCTGGGCCCCGTTCTGGCCGGGCAGCTGGCCAAGGATCCGGCCGACCGTCCCGCGGATCTCCGCGACGCCCTGGAGCGGATCGCCGAGGCCGGCCCGGGGGATGACACGGCGGTCCGGGTGAAGCCGCTCGGCCTGCTCGCCGGGGCCCTCGGGCTCGCGGTCGCGGCCGCCTCGATCGCGGTGATCGCGACCGTCGGGCTGACCGAGCCGAAGAAGCCGCCGGCGGCACCCGTCGCGGCACCGGCGGCGGCCCCGGACGAGCCCGGCAAGTGGGCGGAGATGCCCCGGGCGTGCAGCCAGCTCACGGACACCCAGGTCACGGAGCTGGTGCCGAACGGGTCCAAGCAGCTCGGCGACACCTACGGCGGCGCGGATCCGAAGGCCACCTGTGTCCTGCACGCCAGTGACGCCGACCTCGACGTGCGGATCGAGTTCGTGCTGATGACCCCGGGCCCGATCGGCAACGGACCGGAGACGGCGCAGGAGTTCGTCACGGGCGAGCGGGCCGACGCCGAGGAGAGCGCCAAGTACGGTGCCGGTGGCGGGGACTCCCAGTCGCCGGTCCGCGAGGTCCCGGGCCTCGGCGACAAGGCGATCGCCTACGACGCCGTCCGGCTGGGCGACCACACGTCGGTCACGGTGTTCTCGGTCAGCAACCTCGCGGTGGTCGTGACCACGCGGAACGACCTGCTCAAGAAGGACGCCCCCGGCATCGAGGCGAAGGTCAAGGCGGCCAACGAGAAGGCCTCCTCCCTGGTCGCGGCGTCGCTGAACAGGCAGGGGTGAATCGGATGATCATGTTGTCGGGCCGGTACCGGCTCGTCCAGGCGCTCGATCCCGCCCAGACCCTCTGGCGGGCGCGCGACGAGGTGCTGCACCGTGACGTCACGGTCCGGCAGATCGAGGACTCGGCGCTCGACGCCGTCCGGGCGGCGACGGTGCTGCGGCATCCGGGCCTCGTCATCGTCCACGACGTCGTCGAGCAGGACGGCCGTTCGTGGGTCGTCACGGAGCTGACCGAGGGGCCCTCGCTGGCGACGTCGGGGCTGATGGACGAGCCGCAGGCCGTCGCGGTGGGGCTGGCTCTGCTGGACGCCCTGGTGAGCGCGCACGCGCTCGGGGTCGTCCATGGCGGGATCCAGCCGGACGGCGTCGTGTTCACCGCGGACGGCCAGGTGAAGCTCACCGGCTTCGGGATCACCCGGCCGCACGAGGCCTACACCCCGCCCGAGGCGGTGACCGTGCCCGCCTCGGACCTGTGGGCGCTGGCGGCGACCCTGTACACGGCCGTCGAGGGACGGGTCCCGTTCGCCGACCTCGGCGCGCTGCGGAACGGGCAGGTCACGCCCTCGCTGCGCGGTCGGCGGCTCGGCGCGGTGCTGGCCCCGCTCCTCGGCCCCGACCCCGCCGCCCGTCCGGACTCCGACCTCGTCCGCCGCGGGCTGCGCGACCTTCTTCCCGCCTCCCGGGACGGCCGTCTGCGGCTGAACCGGATCGCGGTCGCGCTGGGCGCCGCGGCGATCGTCGCGGTGGTCGTGCCCGCGGCCGTCTTCGCATCACTTCCCGGCGAACCGAAGAAGACCCCGGCGGCGCTTCCGGCGGCGAACGGCGGGCCCGCGCCCGGGCCGGTCGTGCCGCCCCGGTCGAAGGAGTTCGTGTCGATGCCGGACGCCTGCTCGCTGCTCACCGACGCCCAGGCCGAGACGCTCGTGCCCCGCCACGACAAGCCGAGCTCCTACCAGCCGGGCACCTGCAACTGGCGGTCGAAGGTCTCGTTGCGGCCGGACCTGCCCGGCTCCCTGTCCTTCGACCTGACGATCCGCATCGAGCTGGGCGGCGGCGAGGACGCCTTCGACCAGGCCAAGCGCTTCGGCGGCCTCGGCGGCGGGCCGGTCAGCGACCTCGCCGGGCTGGGGAACGAGGCGTTCCTCGGCAGCGGCCTGCGCGGCACGAGCGTGGTCTACCGGCTGGCCAACGTCGTCGTCACGGTCGAGTACGCCCGCCGGGGCGACCCGAACCCGAAGATGCGTCCCGTCGCCGAGCGCGGCGCCCGCTGGAGCGCGGAGGCGCTGAACCGTGTCTGATGTGCTGCTCGGGGGCCGTTACCGGCTCGAGGACCGGCTCGGTGGCGGCGGGATGGGCGACGTCTGGCGGGCCAGGGACGAGTTCCTGCACCGCGGCGTGGCCGTGAAGGAGGTCAGGCTGCCCGCGGGGCTCACCCCGCAGCAGCGGGCCGAGTTCTGCGAGCGGATGATGCGGGAGGCCCGGGCCGCCGCGGCGCTGGCCCATCCGTCGATCATCACCGTCCACGACGTGCTCAGCCAGGACGACCGCCCGTGGATCGTGATGGACCTGATCAACGGCTCCTCGCTGGAGCAGGTGCGGGTCGAGCGCGGTCCGATGCCGCCCAAGCAGGTCGCCGAGATCGGCGTCCAGCTCCTGGACGCCCTCGCCCTGGCGCACCGCAGGGGGATCCTCCACCGGGACGTGAAACCGGCGAACGTCCTGCTGACGGCCTCGGGCCAGGCGATCCTCACCGACTTCGGCATCGCGACGATCGCGGGCGACGAGCGGCTGACCCTGACCCACGGGCTGATCGGCTCCCCCGGCTACATGGCCCCCGAACGCCTCCAGCAGGGCAGCGCCGTCGGGCCCTCCTCCGACCTCTGGTCCCTCGCGGCGACCCTGTACGCGGCCGTCGAGGGACGCTCGCCCTTCGCCCGGCCGAACGCGATGGCCATGCTCGGCGCCGTTCTCACCGAGGACGCCCCGGTGCCGGTGAACGCGGGCCCGCTGGGCGGCGTGCTGCTGGCGATGCTCGCCCGCGACCCGGCCCGGCGGCCGGACCCCCGGCTCGTCCGGCAGACGTTCCAGGCAGTGGCGGGCGACGGCACCCCCGCTCCCGCCGTCCTGCCGCCGCTGCCGGGGCGGATGCCGCCGCACCAGGGCGTCCCCACGATCCCCAGCGCGCCGCCGCGCGGTCCCGGACGGCTGCTCGCCGTGCTGGCCGCGGGCCTGCTCGCCACGTGCCTGGCCGCCGGCGCGCTCCTGTTCAAGGACGACCTCTTCGGCGGAGGGCCCAGCTCGGCGGCGACCACACCGCCGCCGGGCTCGCAGGACCCGGGCACCGCGCCCTCCACCGCCCCGGTCGCCTCGGCCGCCCAGGCCCCCGATCCGTGCGGCCTGCTCAGCGCCGCCGAGGCCGCCCGGCTGACGGGCACCGACGCGGGTTCGGCGCGGCCGGGCCTGTGCACCTGGGGCAATGTCGAGATCAAGGTCCGCTTCTTCCCCGACAAGTCCGGGAAGCCCGGCAGCGACCAGGCGAAGGACGCCTACGCCCTCTACCGCCGCCAGGCCGTCAACGACGCCGGGACCTCCAGCGACCCCGTCTACGTGGAGACCACGACCCCGGTGAAGGACCTCCCCGGCGCCGGCGACGCGGCCTTCGTCCAGGAGAAGGTGGGCAAGGGCTCCTTCGCCAGCGCGACCTCCCTCGCCACCCTCTACGCGGGCCGGACGCTCCTCCAGATCACCTATCGGGTCAGCGACGGAAGCGTCGTCACCCCGGCCCAGCGCGAGGCGACGAAGAACATCGCGATCACCGCGGCCGGCCACCTCCCGCAGAACTGAGACACGCCCTAGGAGGGCGGCCGGTCAGGGGATGGCCAACAAGCGGGTCTCGGGCGTGTCGCGACCAAATGATCACTAGGGGTGATCGTAGCCTTCGGGATGTACACGCTCACCGACAACCACGGGGTGTGGGTTACTCGATGCGCCGCCGCTCGGTCCTGGTCTCTGTTCTCCTGGGGGCCGCCCTGGCCGCCTCCTCCGGCGCGCCCGCCGCGGCGAACGACCGGCCAGGGGTGGGACGCCTGAAACGAGCGGGCGCCGTCCTCCCCGGTCCCGTGGCGGAGGCCCGCGCGGACGTCCCCGAGGCCCCCGAGGTCCCCGCAGTCCCCGAGGTCCCCGAGGCTCCCGTGGTCTCCCGGGCGGAGGTCCCCCGGGCCGCCGTCCGCAGGGGCGTGCTGAACGTGGGGCTCGGTGTCGAGCCCGGCGGGAAGGTGCGGCAGGGGACCGTGCTGAGCTACGTGGCACGGGTGCGGAACGCGGGAACGGCGGCCGCGTCCGGGGTCCGGGTGTCGGTGGTGCTGCCCGCCGGGGTCGGGCTGCTCGGCGTCGGCGGGGACGGCTGCGTCGAGCAGGGCAACGGCGCCCTCTGCCGGGTCGGGAGCCTCGAGGTCGGTGGCAGCGCGGCCGTGACCGTGTCCGCCGTGGTCAAGGCGCGGGCCGGAGGGGAGCAGATCGCCCGGGCGGTCGTGTCGGGCGGGAACGCGCTGGAGGGTTCCGGGACGGCCTCGGTCTTCGTGCGCCCGGGCACCGATCTGGCCGTGCGGCTGGCCGCGCCGCGCAGGGCCGTGGCGGGCCGGGCGTTCACGATGGTGGCGCGGGTCGTCAACCGGGGGAGCGTCGCCGCCGGCCGGGTCAGGGTCGCGCTGGGGACCGAGCGGGCCCGGATCGTGGGCCTCGCCGAGAACTGCCGCGCCAGGGGCGACGAGGGCCGCTGCGACCTGGGACGGCTGGCTCCCGGCGAATCCGCGACCGTGCGGGTGAGGATCGTCGTCGACCCGGACGCCCACGGCGTGATCGGGAACTTCGCGGCCACCGCGTCGGCCGACGTCGGGGACGTCGATCCGGAGAACAACACGGCCGTCGCCCTGGTCGAGGTCGTGGCCCCCGTGGTGCCCCAGGGGCGGATGCTCCCGGAGACCGGGACCGACCCCGTGCCCCTGGCGGCGCTCGGCCTGATGCTGGTGGTGACGGGCTGCCTGCTGCTCCGGTTCGAGCGTTAAGCCCGGATTCCTCATGATCTTGGGCTAGAGTTTGGGCGCTCTTGCACCGATCTATGGGGGTTCGTATGCGGGTCGCGGCTGGCCTGATCTCGGTCGGGCTCGTCCTCGGCACTGCCGTGGGCGCCCAGGCGAAGGCACCCGTCCCCCCGGTGGCACCGCCCGGCAGCATCCCGGGCCCGGACATCAGCTACTGGCAGGGCCCGAACGTCAACTGGCCGGACATCGCCGCCAAGGGCGCGAAGTTCACGATCATCCGGGCGACCCGCGGCACCAGCGGCAAGGTCAACGACGCGGGCCTGTACACCGACCCGTACTTCGCGCAGAACGTCCAGGGCGCCCGCAACGCCGGGCTGATCCAGGGCTCGTACCACTTCGCGACGCCCAACCGCACGACCGGCGCCGTGCAGGCCGACTTCTTCATGAACAACGGCGGCGGCTGGATCCCCGACGGCCGCACCCTCCCGGGCGCCGTCGACCTGGAGAACGACCCGGCGAACAAGTCGCTTCCGGCCGTCGCGGGCGTCCGCAAGGACTGCTACAACATGAAGCCGGAAGCCATGATCACCTGGATCAGGTCGTTCAGCTCCCGCTACTTCCAGCGCACCGGACGCTATCCGCTGATCTACACCAACGCCTCGTGGTGGAAGAACTGCACCGGAACGGCCGCCGAGCCGAACGGCACAAGCGCGTTCAACCTGACCAACCCCCTGTGGGCGGCCAACTGGCAGCGCAAGCCCACCCAGCCGATCATGCCGTCGGGCTTCACGAAGTACACGATCTGGCAGTTCTGGAACGGCAACGACAAGCCGCTGTTCCCCGGCGACCAGAACATGTTCCCCGGCTCGCTCAAGGACCTCCAGGCCTTCGCGGGGCGCCGCGACAAGCCCGTCGCTGACGTCGTGGTCCGGGCCAAGATCGGCAAGCTGAAGGCGAACAAGAAGGCCACCCTGACGGTCGTCACCGGCAACCGCGGCCCGGACGGCACCGGCCCGGTGAAGCTCACGATCAAGCTGCCCAAGGGCCTCACCCTCAGCAAGATCGGCAACCGGAAGTCGTGCAAGCGCGCGACCGGAGGCGCCGTCTGCGCCTTCCCCTGGGTGAAGGCGAACCAGAAGGGCACCTTCAGGTTCACGCTCAAGGTCGCCAAGCGCGCCAAGGGCACCCTGATCACGAAGTTCTCGGTCAAGGCCACCGGCTCCCTCGACCCGGTCTCCCGCTACAACGCCCCGTGGCTGCGCGCCAAGGTCGGCGGCAAGGCCGCGATCACGCAGGACAAGCGTTACGGAAGCTGCAAGTCGGTCACCAAGGCCAAGCTCGGCCCTTACCGCAAGGGCTGGGACCCCGAGTACTACTGGTACAAGGACGGCGACAAGAACGGCGTGGTCTGCCCCCGCTGACGCCCGGCCGGCTCCGGCCGGCCCGTCAGCGGCCTCCCATCAGCGGGAAGGGCCGCACCGGGCGCCACACCTCGTCCGCACCGTGCTCATAGAGCCAGAACGCCTCGACGTCGAAGACCGCGTGGAACCCGGCCAGCTCCTTGAAGGCCCGGTCCAGCACGTGCTCCTCGACGTTGTGCGCCACCGTCACGTGCGGGTGGTAGGGGAAGAGCAGTTCCCGCTCCAGCGGCGGCCTGCGCAGCTTCTCCTGGAGCAGTTCACTCGGGCTGATGCCTTCGACCACCGACACGAACACGACCGGAGAGATCGGCCGGAACGTTCCGGTTCCGCGCAGGCGGAGCCTGAACGGCTCGGTGATCGCCGCGACGCTCGTGAGATGGGCGAGGACGGCCTCCATGTCGCCGCCGGCCACGGGGGTCGGCGGCACCAGCGTCACATGGGCGGGCACCTTGCTGGCGAGAGGGTCGCCGAAGGCCTCCCGCTGCCGTTGAAGGTCCGCCCCGTAGGGATCGGGGACGGCGAGTGAGACCCCGATGGTCTGGTCAGATACCACGCCTCAAGTAGCCCACTCGTTCGCGCACGGTGTCCATTGTCCCGGCGGCGACTTCACTGGCCCGTTCCGCGCCCTTGGCCAGCATGCGGTCGAGCTCAGCCGGATCCGCCAGCAGTTCCAGGGTGCGTTCCCGGATCGGACCGAAGGTCTCCAGCGCCAGCTCGGCGAGTTCCTTCTTGAGCTGGCCGTATCCGGCCCCGGCGAAGTGCCCCTCGAGGCCCTCGATCGGCTCGCCGCCCAGCGCCGACATGATCGTCAGCAGGTTGGAGACGCCCGGCTTGGTCTCCGGGTCGTACCTGATCTCCGTCTCGGCGTCCGTGACGGCCCGCATGATCTTCTTCTTGAGCGG
Source organism: Actinocorallia longicatena (assembly GCF_039534125.1). Lineage (NCBI taxonomy): Bacteria > Bacillati > Actinomycetota > Actinomycetes > Streptosporangiales > Thermomonosporaceae > Actinocorallia > Actinocorallia longicatena. The sequence goes on from NZ_BAAAUV010000017.1 coordinate 108,718, forward strand.
GCCGGGCTCGTCGAGGATGTCGATGATGCCCTGCGGGGAGGAGGAGGACTTCGACATCTTCCGCTCCGGCTCCTGCAGGTCCTGGATCTTCGCCGTGGACTTGAGGATGTGGGCGTCCGGCTCGACGAAGGTCGGCCCGAACCGGTGGTTGAACCGCCCGGCCAGGGTGCGGGTGAGCTCCAGGTGCTGCCGCTGGTCCTCGCCGACGGGCACCTGGAAGTCCTTGCCGCCGAGCGGCGGGGTGTACAGCAGGATGTCGGCGGCCTGGAGGATCGGGTAGGTGAACAGCCCGACCGAGGCCGCCTGGGTGCCGTGCTTGGCGGACTTGTCCTTGAACTGGGTCATCCGCGACGCCTCGCCGAACCCGGTCAGGGCGCCGAGGATCCACGCGAGCTCGGCGTGCTCGTGGACCTGGCTCTGCACGAACACCGTGCTCCGCGACGGTTCGAGCCCCACCGCGAACAGCTGGGCGGCCGACCGGCGGATCCTCTGGCGCAGCACCTCGGGGTCGTAGTCGACGGTGATCGCGTGCATGTCCACGACCATGTAGAACGCCTCATGGGAGTCCTGGAGGCCGACCCAGTTCCGGACGGCGCCCAGGTAGTTGCCCAGATGGAAGGAGTCGGCGGTCGGCTGGATCCCCGAGAGGACCCGCGGGCGGCCGGGGGCCGTCCCGGTGGTCGTCCCGGTGGTCACGGCCTCGGGTGCAGTTGGTTCAGACACGGTCACGTTCCGATTCTCCCAGAAACCTCGTCCTCTGGTACGACGCCCGCGACCCGCTCCCGGGTTGGCACCGAACCGTTGATCGTCGCTCCCTCGTCCGCCTCCTCCGGTCCGGGGTCCGGTCCGGCGAGGGGCGTGACGCGCACCCGGGCCACGCGCCGGCGGTCCATCTCGGTGATCTCCAGCCGGTGCCGCTCGAACACGGTCGACTCCCCGGCCCCGGGGACATGCCCCAGTACGGCCATCAGATACCCGCCGACGGTCTCGTAGGGTCCCCCGGGGAGGGTGATCCCCGTCTCGTCGGCGAAGTCGGCGGTGTTGGTGAGGCCGTCGACCTCCACGACGCCGTTCTGGAACCGCCGCGCCTGGGTGTCGCCGACGTCGTACTCGTCGCGGATGTCGCCGATCAGCTCCTCGACCAGGTCCTCCAGCGTGACGATCCCGGCGGTGCCGCCGTACTCGTCGATGACGATCGCCAGATGCCGGCCGTCCCTGCGCATCTCCGACATCACGGGCAGGACCTTCCGCCCGGCCGGGAGGTACAGCACCGGCCGGACGGCCTCGGACAGGGGCCGGTCCGACTCCATCGCGGACGGGTTGAGCAGGTCGCGGACGTGGACGAAGCCGATCACGTCGTCGTGGTTGCCCGTGTAGACGGGGAAGCGGGAGTGGGGGCTGCTCGCGACCTGGCGGGCGGCCTTGGACAGGGGCAGGGAGCCGTCCAGGAACTCGACCTCGGTCCTGGGCACGAGCACCTCGCGGAGCTGGCGTTCCCCGGCGGCGAAGACGTCCTCGATGAGCTCCCGCTCGTCGGCGGTGATCTCGTCGTGCCCGGCGACGAGATCCCTGACCTCCTGGGCGCTGAAGGCGTCCGCGCGGCCGCTGCCGCGTCCCCACAACCAGCCCGCGAGGATCCCCGCGGGCACCGTGACGATCAGGAGGAGGGCGGTCACGAGGCGCTCGCCCGGAGGAGGGCCGATCTATGGTTAGGCTTCATGTCCAGGTGAAGTCGGGGACGGTCGAAGGTCAATCTACTGGTTCCCCAACACGGGAGGCTTGGAACGTGAAGCTGCTGGTCACAGGTGGCGCCGGGTACATCGGCAGTGTGGTGGGGGCCCAGCTCGTCGAGGCCGGTCACGAGGTCGTCGTCCTCGACGACCTCTCCACCGGGCATGCGGACGCGGTTCCCGAGGGCGCGCGGTTCGTCCAGGGGAGCCTGCGCGAGGCCGCCTACGGGGTGCTGGCCGAGGGCGGCTTCGACGGTGTGGTCCACTTCGCGGCCAAGAGCCTGGTGGGCGAGTCGGTGGAGCAGCCCGCGCTGTACTGGGACAAGAACCTCGGGGAGTCGCTGGCGCTGTTCGACGCGATGCGCAGGACGGGCGTCGCGAAGATCGTCTTCTCGTCGACCGCGGCGACCTATGGCGAGCCCGAGTCGACGCCGATCCTGGAGACCGACCCGACCCGGCCGACCAACCCCTACGGGGCCACCAAGCTGGCGATCGACGGGGTGCTGACCGAGTACGCGCGGCTGCACGGCTTCGGCGCCGTCTCGCTGCGCTACTTCAACGTCGCGGGCGCGCTCGGCCCCTACGGCGAGCGGCACACGGTCGAGACGCACCTGATCCCGAACGTGCTGGCCGTCGCGACCGGGGCGCGCGAGCACGTGAAGCTGTTCGGCGACGACTACCCGACCGAGGACGGCACCTGCATCCGCGACTACGTGCACGTCGTGGACCTCGGGAACGCCCATCTGCTCGCCCTGGACTGCTGCACCGAGCACGAGCACAGGATCTACAACCTCGGTTCGGGCAGCGGCTACTCCGTCCAGCAGGTCGTCGACGTGTGCCGCCAGGTCACCGGCCACCCGATCCCGGCCGAGATCGCGCCGCGCCGCGCCGGGGACCCGGCCGTGCTGATCGCCTCCTCCGAGAAGATCCAGGCCGAGCTGGGCTGGCGGGTCGAGCGCGACCTCGCCACGATGGTCGCGGACGCGTGGAAGTTCTGCCAGTGACCGCCGGCGTGTGGCACGCTCCCGGCCGGGTCAACCTGATCGGCGAGCACACCGACTACAACGACGGCCTCGTGCTGCCGTTCGCGCTGCCCCAGGGCGTCACGGTCGAGGCCGAACGGCGCGACGACGGCCTGCTGGAGCTGCACTCGGGCCACCAGACGGAGACCGTCCCGCTGGAGGGGCTCGCCCCCGGCGCCGTGAAGGGCTGGGCGGCCTATGTCGCCGGAGTCGCGGGCTGCCTGCGGGACGCGGGCCACGAGGTCGGCGGCGCGACCCTGCGGATCTCCTCCGACCTGCCGCAGGGGGCGGGACTGTCGTCGTCGGCGGCGCTGGAGTGCGCCACGGCCGTCGCGCTGAGCGATCTGTACGGCGGGCCGGTCGCCGACCTGGACACCGCCGGGCGCATGGAGCTGGCGAAGGTCGCCCAGCGGGCCGAGAACGACTACGCGGGGGTGCCGTGCGGCATCCTCGACCAGTCCGCCTCGATGCTCGGCCGGGCGGGACACGCGCTGCTGCTCGACTGCCGCAGCGGGCTGTCCTCGCAGATCCCGCTGGCCCTCGGCGACCACCGGATCCTGATCATCAACACGCTGGCCTCCCACTCCCTGGGCGACGGCGAGTACGCGAACCGCAGGGCCGCCTGCGAGAAGGCCGCCGGGATCCTGGGCGTCCCGGGCCTGCGCGACGTCAAGGACCTGGCCGGAGCCCTGATGAAGCTCCGCGACCCCGAACTCCGCCGCCGCGTCCAGCACGTCGTGACCGAGAACCACCGGGTCGAGGCCACCGTGGGCCTCCTCAAGGCCGGAGCGATCCCCGAGGTCGGCGCCCTCCTCACCGCCTCGCACCTGTCGCTCCGCGACCAGTACGAGGTCTCCTGGCCCGAGGCCGACACCGCCGTCGACACCGCCGTCCGCGCCGGCGCCCGGGGCGCCCGCATGGTCGGCGGCGGCTTCGGCGGCTCCGTCATCGCCCTCGTCCACCGCGACCGCATCGAGACCGTCCAGCAGGCTGTCACCGCGGCCTACACGGCCAAGGGCTGGCGCACCCCGCTCTATCTTGAGGCCGTGGCCGCCGAGGGCGCCCGCCGCATCGCCTGATCCGTCCCCGGGGTTGACTTCAAGGAAGGTTGAAGTCGCAGGGTGGGGTCATGACGATCTCTCTTGCGGTGGTGCTGGGGCCGGGCGGACCGGTCGGGACGGCGTGGATGGCGGGGCTGGCGCGGGGTCTGCGGGATCGCGGACACGATCTGGGGGCCGCGGATCTGCTGGTCGGGACGTCGGCGGGGGCCATCGTGGCGGCGGCCCTGACGACCGGGCGTGACCTGGCCGACCTGGAGGAGCTTCCTGAGTCGAAGGTTCCCTCGGCGGGGCCTGAGCGGCTCGGCGAGGTGTTCGCGCTGCTCGGGAAGGAGGGGCTCGCGCCGGACGCCGCCCTGCGCGAGGTCGGGCTCCTGGCGGCGGCCGCCGCCCCCTACCCCGAGGAACTCCACCTGGCGCAGATGGGCTGGACGATCGGCGGCGACCCCGCCTGGCCGTCGACCCCGCTGCTGATCCCCACGGTCAACGCGGCGACCGGGCGTCCCGTGGTGTGGTCGCGCGAGGACGGGGTGCCGCTGCGGGCCGCCGTGGCGGCGAGCACCGCGATGCCGACCCTCTCCCCGCCCGTGACCCTGCGGGGCGAGCCCCACCTCGACGGCGCCCTGCGCGCGGGCGCCAACGCCGACCTCGCCGCGCACGCCGGATTCGTCGTCGTCCTCGAACCGATGGGCCACGCCTTTCCCACACCGCCGCTTCCCGAAGGCGCCGGTCTGAAGATCGTGCCCGATGACGCGTCGGTCGGGGCGATAGGCCCGGACGTCGGGAGGCGGGCGGCGTGGACGCCCTCCTACCGGGCGGGACGGGCCCAGGCGGAGGCCGTCGCCCCGCTGCTGAGCCGCTGAGGGACGTCCTCAGGGTCCCGGGTCCGGCCGGATCTCGAACCAGACGCCCGTCTTGCCCGCGACGTACTCGACGTCCCAGCTGCTGGACAGGGCGTCGACGATCGTCATGCCCCGCCCGGACTCGCCGTCGCCTTCGACCAGCCGGGGCGTCGAGTCGCCGCCGCCGTCGTCGACGACCTTGATCCGGACGCACTCCTTGCCGAACTCGACCTCGACCCGGACCCGGCCGCCGTCGACCCCGCTGGAGGTGTGCCGCAACGCGTTCGCGATCAGCTCCGACATGCAGACCTCGGCGTCCGCCAGCCCCGGATGCCCGTCCACCAGCAGATCGCGCAGCACCTGCCGCGCCGCCGTGGCCGCCCTGGGCACCCCGGGCAGCACCATGACCTCGAACCGCCGCCGCTCCGCAGTCTCCACCCGGCCGCTCCTTCCGTTCCACTCGCTACAGCTACCGACAGCAAGCATCAACGGCGAACCCGCCCATCACCCCCCACACCCGCCCTCTGTCCCCACCTGCCCCGGTGCGCCCCCGCACTCAGTCAATTCCGGACCGAACCCGCAACTTCCAGAATTCCGGTAGCGACTCGGCCACCATGTGTGCATGGCCGACGCGCTCGCAGTCCCCGGCAGCGACCCCCCGACCTGGCGCCAGCGACGCCTGGCGCTGGAGCTGAAACGCATCCGCGAGTCCCGCGGCCTCGGCCTCCACGCCGCCGCGCATCTCCTCGGCCGCACCGAGTCCTCCCTCAGCAAGCTGGAGAACGCCCAACGCGGCATCCGCCGCCCCGCCCTGGAACAGATCCTCGACAAGTACGCGGTGACGGACCTGCTGCTGCGCGAGTCTCTGTTCGCGCTCGCCCGCAACGCCAAGTCACAGGGCTGGTGGCAGACGTACGAGGGCATGTCCTCGGCGATGTTCGACTACATCTCGATAGAGGCCGCATCGGCGTCGATCCGTACCTGGCAGCTTCATTTGATTCCCGGCTTGCTCCAAACCGACGACTACGCGCGGGCTGTCATCGCGTCCGGGATCTCTATGGGAAAGCCGCCCGATATCGAAGGATTGGCGGCCATAAGATCGCGCCGCCAGCAACTACTGACATCTGACGATCCCCCGCACTTGCGGGTCGTCATGAGCGAAGCGTGCCTGATGCAGGAGTTCGGCGGCCCGCAGGTTCGCCGAGAGCAACTACGGCACCTTCTTGCGCAGGCCCAGCTGGCCAACGTGACGATCCAGGTCTTGCCCTACTCGGCGCAGGGGCACGCTGGCTTGAACGGCTCGTTCAGCATCTTCACCGCGCACAACCTCGACATCGTTCTGGTCGAGAACCTCACCCAAGGCTGGTACCTGGAGCAAGTGGAAGAGACCAAGCGCTATAGCCTCGTCTTCGACCATCTACGCGCGGTATCGCTGTCCGAATCAAACACTCTGGATCTGATCGAACGGCTAGTGTCAGAAGCATGAGCGGTCTGAGGTTCTCTGGACTTCCTTGGCGCAAGAGCACCTACAGCAGCGGCGCGGAAGGGCAGTGCGTCGAGGTTGTGGCTTGGCGGAAGAGCAGCCACAGCGGCAGCGAGGGCCAAGAGTGCGTCGAAATCGCAGCCTGGCACAAGAGCAGCCACAGCGGCAGCGGCGGAGCTGAGTGCGTCGAGGTGGCCGGGGGTGCTCGGCGGGTGCTCGTGCGGGATTCCAAGCATCCCGGGGGCGGGGTGCTGGTGTTCGGGGCGGGGGCTTGGGAGGCGTTCCGGGCGGGGGTCAGGCCCTAGGCCGGGACGGTCAGGCGGCGTCCGGGTCGGCGTGGGTGGGGGTGTCGGCGGTCATGACCTTGGAGCGGGTGGCGGTCCAGGCGGCGGCGTAGAAGGTGAGCCGGGAGACCAGGTTCATCCAGATGAGGACGCCGATGAGGACGGCGAACGAGGCGTAGACCGGGTTGTTGGCCGTCCGGCTGAGGAGGAGGGCGGCGAAGGTCTTCAGGACCTCGAAGCCGACGGCGGCGAGCATCGCGCCCTTGAAGACGTGGCGCCAGTGCGCGTTGGTCCCCGACAGCCGGGTGTAGAGCACCAGAAAGATGATCGTGTTGAAGACCAGCGCGACCATCGGCGCCGCCAGCACGACCAGGACGGCGCCGCCCGAGCTGCCCGACATCCCGATGAGGTCGAGGAACTGGTTGGTGAGGCTCGTCGTCACCGTGGTCGCGGCGACCGAGCAGATCAGCATGAGGCCAAGGAACAGCAGGATGAGCAGGTCGCGGCCTTTGACCAGGAAGTAGTTGCCCGCCCCGTTCGGATCCTGGTCCCACAGGTCGCGGATCGAGGCGCGGAGGCTGGCGACCCAGCCGAGCCCGGCCAGGGCCAGGCCGATGAGGCCGATGACGCCCGCGCCCTGGCGGGCCTGGGCGATCTGCTGGACGTCCAGCTTGTCGGCGAGGCCCGGCAGGTAGTCCTCCATCGCCTTGATCAGGTACTCCTGCGTGGTCTCGCTGATGTTCACCACGTAGCCGAGCAGGGCGTAGGCCAGGGCGAGCAGCGGGAAGAAGGAAAGGAAAGCGTAGAAGGTCAGCGCGGCGGCGAGCTGGCTGCCACGCTTGTCCTCGAAGCGGACCCACGCCCGCGCGAGATGGTCGAACCACGGCCAGCCCGCGCGCCGGGTCCGGAGCAAGGCGACCAGACCGCGGCGCGCTGCCTCGTAGCGCGCCATCATGCTGTCGATCACCTTCGCCACGGCGCAGACCCTACCCCGAGCGGCGCCGTTTCACTTCCAGGTCGCTTTCCGGCAACCTTTTGGCCTTCCGGCGTGTCTCTATTAGAGGACCCCCGCCACCCTCCGAATCGAGGAACCACCGTGCCCGAACGACCCCTCGTCGTCGTGCCGGCGTGGAACGAAGAGGATTCGATAGCCGGGGTCCTGTCCGAACTTCATGCCGTCTGCCCAGCTCTGGACGTTCTCGTCGTCGATGACGGCTCCCATGACGGCACCGCGGGGGTGGCCTCCCTGCACGGCGCCTCCGTGGTGCGGTTGCCCTTCAACCTCGGCGTCGGCGGCGCCATGCGGGCCGGTTTCCGGTACGCCCGGCGCGAGGGTTATGACGCCGTCGTCCAGGTCGACGCCGACGGCCAGCACGACTGCGCCTACGTCAAGGTCCTGCTCGACGCCCTCGGCGAGGCCGACGTCGTGATCGGCGCCCGCTTCGCCGGGGCCGGCCGCTACGACGCGGGCCGCGGGCCGCGCCGCTGGGCCATGAGCCTGCTCGCCGGGACGCTCTCCCGGCTCGCCGGCACCCGGCTGACCGACACCACCAGCGGCTTCCGTGCCGCCGGGGCCAGGGCGCTGCCGATCTTCGCCGACCACTATCCGGCGGAGTACCTCGGCGACACCGTCGAGTCCCTGGTGATCGCGATCAGGGCGGGCTGCACCGTCCAGCAGGTGCCGGTGGTCATGCGCCCGAGGTACGCGGGCCGGGCCAGCCAGTCCCCGCTCCGGGCCGCCGCCTACCTGGTGCGCGCCGTCACCGCGCTCGGGCTGGCCCTGGTCCGGCGCAGGGCGTTCGTGTGACGGTCTACACCCTCGGCCTCGTGGGTGCCGTCGTGACGCTCGGCGTCATCTTCGAGATGCTGCGGCGCCGCAAGCTGCGGGAGAAGTACGCCGTGTTCTGGGTGCTGCTCTCGGTGCTGATCGCGGCGGTCGCGGTCTATCCGCCGCTGCTGGAGCGGGCCGCCCGGATGGCCGGTGTGGAGGTCCCGGCGAACCTGCTGTTCTTCGTCGCGAGCCTGGTGCTGCTGGCGGTGAACGTCCAGCTCAGCTCGGAGGTCGGACGGCTGGAGGAACGCGTCCGCACCCTCGCGGAGGAGCTCGGCCTCCAGCGGCTGACCCTCGAACGCCAGGTCCGCACCGGCCGGAGGGCCCACGACGAGAGCTCCGGCGACAAGAGTCCCGACGACCGGTACACCGCCGGGATGGAGGATCCGGACGCCTGGGAGACCGAGGAGCTCGACCGTCCCGGCATCGACCGGCCGCTGGAGGGCTACGGGCCCGGCACCTGGGACGAGGCCGGATGAGCGCGGTCCGGACCGCCCCGACGATCAGGACCGGCGCCCTGACCATGGGCGGCGGGCTGGTGCTGCTCGGGCTGTCGGCCAGCGTCTATCTGGTGGTGTCGGCCCGCGCGGTCGGGCCCGATGCCTTCTCCTCGCTGTCGACCCTGTGGACCCTGATCTACACGTTCGGGATCGGCGCGTTCCTGCCGTTCGAGCAGGAGCTGGGCCGGGCCCACGCGCACCGGACCGCCCTCGGCACCGGGACGCGTCCGCTGGTCGTCCGGGTGGCCGCGGCCGCCGGGGCCGTGCTGGCGGCGCTGCTCACGGCCGGGGCGCTGCTGGCGCCCGCGCTGGTGCCGCGGCTGTTCGACGGCGCCTGGACCGCGGCGGGCGCGCTCGCCCTGGCGCTCGGGGTGATGGCCGCCCAGTACGTCACCAGGGGGGTCTTCGCGGGATCGTCCCGGTTCGGCTGGTACTCCGCGCAGCTCGGCGTGGAGGGCGTCGTCCGGATGGCGGCCTGTGCGGCCCTGCTGGCCTGGGGCGTCCACAGCGCGGCGCCCTATTTCTGGCTGCTGGCCCTCGCCCCGCTCCTCGCCCTGCTGCTGACCCTGCCCGGCCTGCGCGGGGCCGTGCCGGCGGGGCCGCCCGCGCCCTGGTCGGAGCTGTCGGAGAACCTCGGCTGGCTGCTGCTGGGCTGCCTGTGCGCGCAGGGCGTCGCGAACGCCGCGATGGTCGCGCTGAAGCTGCTGTCGCCGCACGACGACACCGCCGGGCAGTTCCTGGCCGCGTTCGTCATCGCCCGGGTGCCGCTCTTCCTGTTCCAGGGGGTGCAGGCCGTCCTGCTGCCGGGCCTGTCGGCGGCGCTGGCCACGGGCGACCGGACGGCGTTCCGCGCCAAGCTGCGCGGGGTCCTCGCCGCGACGGCCGCCGTCGGCGGGGCGGGCGTGCTCGGCGCCGCCCTGCTCGGGCCGTGGCTGCTGCGGCTGCTGTTCGGCCCGGAGTTCACCCTCGGCCGCGTGCACCTGGTGGTCCTGGCCGCCGCGACCGCCCTCTACATGGTCGCCCAGGTCTTCCAGTCGGCCCTGGTCTCGCTCGGCCGCCACCGCGACAACGCGCTGTCCTGGCTGGCCGCCCTGGGCGTCTTCGTCCTGGCCTGCGCGCTTCCCCTCCCGCCCCTAGCCCGTGTGGAACTCGCCCTGATGCTCTCCTGCGCCACCGCCGCCGCCCGTACCGCCCTGCGGCTCAGATCCGCCCGGCCGGGCGGGGTCACGGCGAGCGGGGCCGTGCGGTGAGGTTCGCGAGCTGGCCGCGGCGCGTCGTCGACGGGGCACTGGACCTGGTCGTGGTCTCGTTCGCGGTCTGGACGGTCTGTTTCCACGTCGGCCTGGTGTTCAAGCCCGAGGTGCTGGTGCTCCTCACCCTCTGGCTGATCGTCACCGGGATGGCGTTCGTGCTGTACGGGTTCTTCCAGTGGCGGCGGCTCGGCGGCTGGCCCGAGGGGCAGGAGGGCCCGGACCGGGGCGTCCTGTGGACCGCGGGGGTGATCGCCGCCCTCGCTGCGGGGTGGCTGGCGGGCCTGCACCGCGACTTCGGCTACTCCTGGGTCCTGGCCTGCGTCGTGGCCGGGATCGCGGCCCTGCTCTCGCTGGCCGGGATCGCCGCACGGGCGCTCGGTCCCGAGGGACCCAGGGCCCCGGCCTGGGGGACCGTTCCGGTGCTCGCCGCGGCGGCCGCGGCCGCGGTCCTCTCGCTCTCCACGGTCAACACCGACGGCGACGACGTCTTCTACGTCTCCCGTTCGATCAGGACCGCCGAGACCGGGTTCATCCCCGTCAAGGACGCGATCTTCACCCAGGGCGCGGTCGGCCAGATCTCCGGAGAGCCGCCGGTTCCGTCCTTCGAGGTGCTGGTCGGCGGGCTGGCGCGGGCGTTCGGGGTGTCGGCCCAGGAGTTCCTGTGGTTCAGGGTCCTGCCGTTCGTGGTGTTCTGCTCGGTCTGGGCGCTGTGGCGGCTGGTCCGCGAGTGGGCGCCGCGCCGCGCGTTCCTCTGCTTCGCCGTCGCGGCGGTCTACCTGCTGTGGACCGGCGCCCACGGCGCCGCGTTCGGCCCCTTCCACCTGCTGCGGATGTGGCAGGGCAAGGCGATCTTCCTGTCGCTGCTGGTCCCGCTGATCTACACCTACCTGACGCGCTGGGCCTCGGCCCGCTCCAAGTTCGACCTCGGGATGGCGGGCGTCGCGGGCGTCGCCGCGACGGGCCTGACCACCACCTCGACCTTCATCGTGCCGCTGATCGTCGGGGGAGCGGTGCTGGCCCTGGTTCTGGCCCGCAAGTTCTTCGAGGCCGCCTGGGCCTGCCTCGCCGCGGTCTACCCGGTCGGCGCGGGGCTGGCCGTCGCGCTGATCCCGACCAGCAACCACGAGGTCACCGGCGCCTTCTACGACGCCCCGCACACCTACGCCAGGGTCCTGCTCACCGGCACGATGGGGGTGATCGCGGGCGTGGCGCTCTGGGGCGGGCCCTGGCTGGCCAGGCGCGGCGGGCCCGCGCTGATGGCGGCGGGAGCCTCGGCCGTCCTCACCGTCATGCTGATCCCCGGGGTGCTGGAGTTCCTCGGCGACACCACCGGCGCCGCCCAGATCATGTGGCGGATGCCGTGGGTGGCCCCGATCCCGGCGCTGGTCGGGCTGATCGCGGCCGTCCCGCTGCCGTCCAGGTGGCTGGCCCCGCTCCCGGCCGCCGCGCTCATCGCGACGATCATCCCGACCGGGCTGCCGATCTGGTCGCTCCAGACCGGCACCGAGGTCGCCGGCACCCCCGCCTGGAAGGTCAAGCGGTGGGACATGCTGACCGTCCAGCAGATCGCCAGGACCCTCCCCGACAGGGCCGTCGTCCTCGCTCCGCAGAAGTACATGCGGTGGTTCCCGCTGCTCACGACCCGGCTCAACGCCGTCAATCCGCAGTCCCGGCACCTGATCCTGCTGCCGGTGGACCAGCGGTTCCGTGACGACCGGGAGCTGCTGACCGCCCTGACCCGCTACGGCACCGCGACCATGCCGGCCGCCGACGTCCAGGCCGCCCTCGGCCGGGTCGGCGTCACCTACGCCTGCGTCGACCAGCGGAACTCGCGTGGCCAGAAGCTGCTCCAGCAGTCGGGGTACACCCGGTCCGCCCGCGTCTACGAGCTGGTCTGCTTCACGCCGGGGACTCCCACGGGCTGAGCCCGTGCCGCGCCCAGATCCGCCCGTCGGCGCCGAGCCCGAAGACCCAGAACGAGCTCCCGTCCCGGACGGCCGAAGGCGAGTCGACGATCGTCCCGCCGAGAGAGGTCCAGCCCTCCTCGCCGTGGACCGAGACCCCGCCCGAGGCGTCCCGCTCGAACAGCAGCGCGCCCGCGGCGGCCGCCTGGCCGGAACCGCCGCCGCCGAGGTCGCCCGTCAGCGACGACAGCCCGCCCCGCCCCCGGAACACCACCCGTCCCCCGGACGCCACCGTCGGCGGGCCCGACGGCGAGGCGGCCAGCGCGACGACCCGGCCGCCCGCGTAGCGCAGCAGCCGGGCGGGCGGTCCGTTCCGCGTCGCCCTGGTCGAGGCGTAGACCGCGGAACCGTCGGTGGCCAGGCCGTCCTGCACGAACCGCCCGCCCAGCCGCCGCCACCGCGTCTCACCACCGCGCAGGACGCTCACCCCGCCGTCGCCGTCGCGCACGTAGACGTCGGGCCCGGCCGCCAGCGGGGTGCCGGTCAGCTCGGGACGCCGCCCGCCGGGGCACCCGAGGTCGTGCCAGGACGCCCCGTCCCACCGCACCACGTGATGATCGTCCAGCCGGACGCCCAGCACCCCCTGCTCATCCGCCGTGACGCCCGGAGCCAGGGCCCCGCCCCCCGGGGGGAGGTCCAGCGACGCCCAGCCCTCCCCGATCCGCCGGACGACCCGCACGGAGCCGCCGACGACCCGGTAGAGCGTGATCATGCCGTCCTGGCGGGCCGCCCAGCCGGTGCCGAGCGGACTGCGCGGGTACATGCGGCGCGTGTACTTCTCGAGCTGGTTGGAGAAGGCGTGGTAGCGGAACGAGCCGTCCGGCTCCCGGTGGCGGTACTCGTCGAAGACCGCCAGCTTCCTCGCCGCCTCGGCCTCCGACAGGTTGGGCGGCGCCAGCCTGATGTTGTAGGCCCGGTAGCCCAGCACGACCGGGACGATCCCGGCCGCCGCCTCGGTGGCCAGCCGGGCCGTCGTGACATGGTCGGCGTGGTCGCGCCCCTCGGGCCGGACGTCCTGGACGCGCAGCACGGTCGGCCGGTACCGGAGCATCAGCGTCCGCAGCAGCCCCACGGCGTCGGCACGGAGGTAGCGGGTGGCGGTGACCGGCCGCCCGGCCGGGATGACCGAGAGAAGGTCGGCCCCCTGGACGAGCCCGTGCATCCCGCCGTCGGGGAGCCCGGCGAAGACCACCTGGATCTCCGGCCGCGCCCTCAGCCGGTAGCGCTCGACCTGGTGGACGCCGAGGGTCAGGAGCTCATAGGCCCACTCCCGCTGGCTGTCGCGGTCCCCGTCGGCGGCGTCCGCCATGGCCGCGTAGGCGTTGAGGATGCCGCGCTGGCGGTTGCGGGCGCGCTCCGCCCCGGTGGTCCCGGCGCCGGTCTTCTGCCCGGCGGTCGTGAAGACCGTCACGGCGGGGTCGCCCGAGGCGAGGACCCGGCTCAGGTCGGGGTTCATGAACAGCAGGTCGTCGTCGGGGTGGGCGACGACCTGCATGTACCGGACGGCGTGCGCGGGCCGGGGCCGTTCGGCCCGGGGCCGCGCCGTGGCGTGGATGGCGTCGAGCCGGGTCACGCTGAGCACGCTGGACAGGGTCAGGGACAGCGCGAAAGCGGTCCTGCGGCGGAGACGGTGCAAGGGGGGAACCTCCGGGACGGGGGCCCGGATCGTCAGGGCGCCGAGCGGATCCTACCGAACACGTGACGTTCCCGTAGCCGTCGCGCTACCGTCTGTAAGGATTTGACCACTAGGGGGCGTCTGATGGCACAGCGGTCCAGAAAACAGGCATTGGTGCCGGTCGCGATCGGCGTGATCCTGGCCGGGAGCGTCTGCGTGGGCGTCGCCTCGATTCCCGTGCCGGTCCGCGACGGCACCCCGGCGGCGGTCGCCCGGAGGGTCGCCGACGCCTCGGTGACCGTCCGGACGAGGCGTCACCACGAGCGGTACGTCCACACCGTCCGGGTCGGCAACGCGGGCCCGGACGCCACCGGCCGGCTGCGCCTGCGCACGACCGTCCCCGGGACGTTCTCCGTGCGCTCCCCGGCCTGCCGCAAGGACGGCCGGATCCTGGAGTGCGACTGGCCGCGGGGCCTGGACCCGGGCGACGACCTCACCTTCACCCTGGTCACCCGCCGGCGCGGCCCGCTGGTCCTGCCCCTCAAGACCGACGCCGTCGACTGGGCTCCGGCCAACAACACCGCCCGCTTCTGAACTCGCCCGTTTCTAGGAGGAGGAGGTCGGCCGCTTGCGGCGGAAGAGCAGAACGCCGACCCCGGCCAGGATGAAGGCGAGGCCGATGCCGCCGAGCAGGTAGTCGTCGGAGCGGTCGGTACCGCCGCCGCTGGTCTTGCCGGCCGGGACGGCGGGCGGCAGGGCGGCCGACATCGCGGCCTTGCCGGGCGCGGACTCGTCGGGCAGGTTCCCGATCGGGGTGACCTTGCCGTCGTTGGCGAAGCCCCAGTCGAACAGCGCGGAGGCGTTGGACCACAGCGTCTCGGCCTTCATGAGGGCGACGATGATCGTGTGGCCGTTCCGCTTGGCCGCGCCGACGAAGGTCTGCTGGGCGGCGTTGGTGTAGCCGTTCTTGCCGGCGATGAACCCCTTGTACTCCTGGGACTCGGTCGGCAGCAGCCGGATGTGGCTGTAGATCGGCATCTGGTAGATCTTCGGCTTGGTCTTCTTGCCGGTCTTCTTGTCCTTCTTCGGCACCGACAGCGCGGGGAACTTCGCGTTGACGGTCTGCGCGTACTGGACGAACTCCGGCAGCTTCAGCGCCGCCCGCATCTGGATCGCCAGATCGAAGGAGGTCGTGTGCTGGGTCTTCAGGTTCAGCCCGAGGTCGACGTCCAGGCCGTTGGGCGACCCGGCGACGGTGTCCGTCGCGCCGATCTCCTTGGCCTTGGCGTTCATCAGCGCGATCGTCTGCTTGTACCCGTTGGGCAGGGTGAGGGTCATCGCCGCGTCGTTGGCCGACATCATCAGCATCGCCTTGAACAGGTCCGACGCCTTGTAGCTGAGCTTGGGGTCCATCCCGACCTTCGTGCCCTCGGGATAGCAGGACTTCGCGGTCGCCTTGATCTTGTCGTCGGGGTGCAGGAGCGGGATCAGCGTGAGGGCCGTCAGGACCTTCTGGGTGCTGGCCGGCAGGTACTTCACGCGCTCGTTCCGGCCCGCCAGAACCTGGCCGGTGTCACCGTCCACGACGATGTAGGAGCCCTTGCCCTTGAACTTCGGGCCGGCCGCCTTGGGCGCCGCCCCGGCCTCGACCGGGCAGGTGGCGAGGGTCAGGGCCGAAGCCGTCAGCAGGGCGGCTGCGCGCAGAGGTGCTCCCATAGGCAAAGGAGCCTAATCGGATTTGGGCCGGAGAGCGCCATATCCTGCGTCCGTGACTTCTCGACGCGTCTCCGGGTTTCTGATCGGTCTGGCCGCTTTCATGGTCTTCGAGTGGCTGATGCTGGCGAAGAACCTCGGGAGCGGCCCGAAGCGGGAGACCGCCTTCTATGTCGTCCACTATGTCCTGGTCGCCTTCAATGTCGTGCTGGCCGGGGTGCTGGCGGCGATCGGCTGGAAGGCCTGGAAGTCACCCCGGTCGTAGGCGGTGAGTCGGGGCTCGCTTACGATGCGGGCCATGGAGTTGGCTGCTGCCTTCCCCCCAGCTGAGCGCGAGCGTTGGCGGGAGCTATTGAAGGGCGTACTCCGCAAGTCCGGAGCCGCCACCGACGAAACCTCACTCGACGCCGTCGAGGAACTGCTGACCGGGCAGTCCTACGACGGGGTCCCGATCGCCCCGCTGTACACCGCCGACGAGGCGCCCGCCTCGCGGCCCTTCCCCGCTTACCTGCGGGACGGGGCGCGCGACGACACCCTCGCCGGCTGGGACGTACGGCAGCGGCACGCCGATCCCCGGCCCGAGGTCACGGGCCCCGCGATCCTCGCCGATCTCGAGAGCGGGGCCACCTCGGTGTGGCTGACCGTCGGGACGGCCGGAATCCCGGTGCCGCTGCTCGGCAAGGTCCTCGAGGGGGTGCTGACCGACCTCGCGCCCGTGGTCATCGACGCCGGCCCGCAGACCCGCCAGGCCGCCGAGGCCTTCCTCAAGATCGCCGTTCCGGGGACGCTCGGCAACCTCGGGGCCGACCCGCTCGGGCTCGCCGCCAGGACCGGGTTCCTGGTGCCCACCCCGGTGGACCTCGCCCGGCAGGTCGTCGCCGATCATCCCGGCATCAGGACCTTCACCGTCGACGGCACCGTCTACCACGACGCCGGCGGCTCGGACGCCCAGGAGCTCGGCGCGGCGCTCGCCGCGGCCGTCGCCTACCTGCGGGAGCTGACCGAGGCGGGCCTGAGCGCCGACGAGGCCGCGGGCCAGCTGGAGTTCCGGTACGCCGCGAACGCCGACCAGTTCGCGACGATCGCGAAGCTGCGCGCGGCCCGGCGGCTGTGGGCCAGGGTCGCCGAGGTCTCGACGATCTCCGACCCGTCCTGCCGGATCCACGCGGTGACCTCCTCGGCGATGATGACGCGCCGCGACCCGTGGGTGAACATGCTGCGCACCACGATCGCCTGCTTCGCGGCCGGGGTCGGCGGCGCGGACTCCGTGACCGTCCAGCCGTTCGACGCCAGGCTCGGGCTGCCCGACGGGTTCTCCCGGCGGATCGCCCGCAACACCCAGACGCTCCTGCTGGAGGAGGCCTCGCTGGCCCGGGTCGTCGACCCCGCGGGCGGCTCCTGGTACGTCGAGCGGCTCACCGAGGAGCTGGCGCGCAGCGCCTGGGCGTTCTTCGTCGAGATCGAGCGGTCGGGCGGCCTGGCGGCCGCCCTCCAGAACGGCCTGATCGAGACGGCCGTCGCCGACACCTGGTCGCTGCGCCGCAAGGACCTCGCCCGCCGCAAGGCCCCGCTGACGGGCGTCAGCGAGTTCCCCAACCTCGCCGAGACGCTCCCGATCCGCGACACCGCCCCCGAGGCGCTGTCGGGCGGGCTTCCCGCGGTGCACTACGACCTCGACTACGAGGACCTGCGGGCCTGGGCCGACGAGCAGCCCGAGCGTCCGCAGGTCTACCTGGCGACGCTCGGCCCGGTCGCCGTGCACACCGCCCGCGCCTCCTTCGCCGCCAACCTGCTCCAGGCGGGCGGCTTCGCGACCGTCACCGGCACCCCCGAGGACTTCCCCGGCGGCTTCGCGGCGGTGATCTGCTCCAGCGACAAGCTGTACGCCGAGGGGGCGGCCGACGCCGCCGCCACGCTGAAGGCCAAGGGCGCCGGCACCGTCTGGCTGGCGGGCAAGGGCGGCTTCGACGGCGTGGACGGCAACCTGTTCGCGGGCTGCAACGCCGTCGAGATCCTCAACGCCTTCAAGGCGGCCGTCCCGACCTCGAAGGAGGCACAGTGATCCCCGACTTCTCCGAGCTCTCCCTGGGAGAGCCGATGGCGCCGAGCGTCCTGGAGAACCGGTGGCGCGGGCTCTCCGGGCCCCGGCCCGCCTGGGACACCCCCGAGGGCATCGCGGTGCCGCCGCTGTACGCCGCCGAGGACGTCGCCGGGCTCGACTTCCTGAACACCTTCCCCGGGATCAAGCCGTTCCTGCGCGGCCCCTACGCCCCGATGTACGCCACCCAGCCGTGGACGATCCGCCAGTACGCCGGGTTCTCGACGGCCGAGGAGTCCAACGCCTTCTACCGCCGCAACCTCGCGGCCGGGCAGAAGGGCCTGTCGGTCGCCTTCGACCTCGCCACCCACCGCGGCTACGACTCCGACCACCCCAGGGTGGCGGGCGACGTCGGCATGGCGGGCGTCGCCATCGACTCGATCTACGACATGCGGCAGCTCTTCGACGGGATCCCGCTCGACAAGATGTCCGTGTCGATGACCATGAACGGGGCCGTCCTGCCGGTCCTGGCGCTGTACGTGGTGGCCGCCGAGGAACAGGGCGTCGCACCCGAGCAGCTCGCCGGGACCATTCAGAACGACATCCTCAAGGAGTTCATGGTCCGCAACACCTACATCTACCCGCCGACGCCCTCGATGCGGATCATCTCCGACATCTTCGCGTTCACCTCGCAGAAGATGCCGAAGTACAACTCGATCTCCATCTCGGGCTACCACATCCAGGAGGCCGGGGCCACGGCCGACCTGGAACTCGCCTACACCCTCGCCGACGGCGTGGAGTACATCCGGGCGGGCCGCGAGGCGGGCCTCGACATCGACGCCTTCGCGCCGCGCCTGTCGTTCTTCTGGGCGATCGGGATGAACTTCTTCATGGAGGTCGCCAAGCTGCGGGCCGGGCGCCTGCTCTGGGCGAAGCTCGTCAAGGAGTTCGGCCCCAAGTCGGACAAGTCGCTCAACCTGCGCACGCACTCGCAGACCTCCGGCTGGTCGCTGACGGCCCAGGACGTCTACAACAACGTCGCCCGCACCATGATCGAGGCGATGGCCGCGACCCAGGGCCACACCCAGTCGCTGCACACCAACGCCCTCGACGAGGCGCTCGCCCTGCCGACGGACTTCTCCGCGAGGATCGCCCGCAACACCCAGCTCCTGCTCCAGCAGGAGTCGGGCACCACCCGGACGATCGACCCGTGGGGCGGCTCGTTCTACGTCGAGAAGCTGACGCACGACCTCGCCGCCCGCGCCTGGGAGCACATCCAGGAGGTCGAGAAGTTCGGCGGGATGGCCCGCGCCATCGACGAGGGCCTGCCCAAGCTGCGCATCGAGGAGGCCGCCGCCCGCACCCAGGCGCGGATCGACTCGGGCCGCCAGCCGGTGATCGGCGTCAACAAGTACCGTCCGGACGCCGACGAGCTGATCGACGTCCTCAAGGTCGACAACGCCTCGGTCCGCGCCCAGCAGATCGCCAAGCTGGAGCGGCTGCGGGCCGAGCGGAACCCCGACGAGGTCTCCCGCGCCCTCGACGCCCTCACGGCGGCGGCGGGCTCGGACGCGGTCGGCGACCTGGAGCACAACCTGCTGAAGCTCGCCATCGACGCGGCCCGCGCGAAGGCGACGGTAGGTGAGATCTCCGACGCGCTGGAAAAGGTGTACGGACGTCACGCCGCGACGATCCGCACGATCTCGGGCGTCTACCGGGAGGAGGCGGGGAACGTGTCCTCGATCGAGGCTGCCCGCGCGGCCACCGACGCGTTCGCCGAGGAGGAGGGCCGCCGCCCGCGCATCCTCGTCGCCAAGATGGGCCAGGACGGCCACGACCGCGGCCAGAAGGTCATCGCCACGGGCTTCGCCGACCTCGGCTTCGACGTCGACGTCGGCCCGCTGTTCTCCACCCCCGAGGAGGTCGCCCGCCAGGCGGTCGAGGCCGACGTGCACATCGTCGGCGTCAACTCCCTGGCCGCCGGACACCTCACCCTCGTCCCCGCGCTGCGCGAGGCGCTGGCGGGCGAGGGCCGCGACGACATCATGATCGTCGTGGGGGGCGTCATCCCGCCGCAGGACTTCGACGAGCTCCGCGCGGCGGGCGCCTCGGCGATCTTCCCGCCCGGTACCGTGCTGGCCGACGCCGCCACCGATCTGCTCAAGGAGCTGTCCGCCCGTCTTGGCCATGCCTGAGGTAGCCGAGTACGTCACCGGGGTCCGGGAGGGCTCCCGGGCGTGGATCGCCCGTGCGATCACGCTCGTGGAGTCCACCAGGCCCCGGCACCATGATCTGGCCCAGGCGGTCCTGGCCGAGCTGACCCCGCTCGCGGGGAACGCCCGCAGGATCGGCATCACCGGGGTGCCGGGCGTCGGGAAGTCGACCTTCATCGACGCCCTCGGCACGCTGCTCACCGGCAAGGGCCACAAGGTCGCCGTTCTCGCGGTCGACCCCTCCTCCACCCGGACGGGCGGCTCCATCCTGGGCGACAAGACCCGGATGGCCCGGCTGGCGGTCGACGAGAACGCCTTCATCCGGCCGTCGCCGACCGCGGGGACGCTCGGCGGCGTCGCCAAGGCCACCCGCGAGGCCATGGTCGTCATGGAGGCGGCGGGCCACGACGTCGTCCTCGTCGAGACGGTCGGGGTCGGCCAGTCCGAGACGACCGTCGCCGAGATGGTCGACTCGTTCCTGTTCCTCACCATCGCCAGGACCGGCGACCAGCTCCAGGGCATCAAGAAGGGCGTCCTGGAGCTGGCGGACGTGATCGCCGTCAACAAGGCCGACGGCGCGCACGCCCTGGAGGCGCAGAAGGCCGCGCGCGAGCTGGCCGGAGCGCTGCGCCTGCTGCGGTCGGGCGGCCGGGTCGTCCCCGTCCTGACGTGCAGCGCTCTGGAGAGCGCGGGCCTGGAGGAGGTCTGGAACCACCTGGTCGCCCACCAGGACGAGCTGCGGGCGTCCGGAGAGCTGGAGCGGATCCGCCGCGGGCAGCAGATCCGCTGGACCTGGGCCATGGTCGAGGACCGCCTGCTCACCGCGCTGCACACCCATCCGGCCGTCCGGGAGCTCGCCGCCGAGCTGGAACCCATGATCGCCGAGGGTGTCCTCCCGCCCTCGACCGCCGCCGAACGTCTCCTGGGGGTTTTCGACCCGGATTCCCTGTAGTAACCTCCCCGGCTAATATGAAAGTGAGTTCATGTTCATGATGGACCGGGGAGGAAGATCGTGCTGCTCGAGAAGGAACGCGCGGAGCTGGCGGCCGCGGGCCGCAGGCTGGCCGCGGGCGGGCTGGTCATCGGCACCAGCGGCAACCTGTCGGTCCGGATCGACGACCTGATCGCGGTCACCCCCACCGGCGGGGTGATCAGCGAGCTGTCCGCGGCCGACATGACGGTCATGAACCTGGACGGCGAGATCGTCGAGGGCGAGCTGGCCCCCACCTCCGAGGTCCCGATGCACCTGTCGGTGTACCGCGCGACCGGCGCCGCGGCGATCATGCACACCCACGCGGTGACGTCCTCGGCCGTCTCGGTCACCCTCGACGAGATCCCGATGATCCACTACACGATGCTCGGCCTCGGCGGCCCGATCCGCGTGGCCCCCTACGCCTGCTACGGCAGCGACGACCTGGCGGCGCACGTCGTCAAGGCCCTCGAAGGCCGGCAGGCGGCCCTCATGCAGAACCACGGCTCCATCGCGATCGGCTCGACGCTCGCCAAGGCCGTCGACAACCTCGAGCTCACCGAGTGGCTCTGCGAGGTCTACGTGAAGGCCCTCGCCCTCGGCACCCCGCGCGTCCTGGACGCCAAGGAGCAGGAGGACGTCATCATGCAGGCCCTCGCGGGCGGCTACGGCACCACCAAGAAGCTCTGAGAGGACCCGACCGATGAGTGACAACGCGATCTCCCAGTGGCCGGACGTCGACGCCGTCGAGAAGGACCTCGACCGCCTCGTCCACACCCCGATCCGGCGGCTGAGCGACGAGATCCTCGCCGAGTACCACGCCTGGTACGAGGCGAACGCGGCCGGCTCCAAGGCCACCTTCGAGGAGGCCCAGCGCTACATCCCGGGCGGAGTCCAGCACAACCTGGCGCTGAACGACCCGTGGGCGCTCGACATCGTCAAGGCCGAGGGCGCCCACCTGTGGGACGTCGACGGCAACAGGTACATCGACTTCCTCCAGGCCGGCGGGCCGACCGTGCTCGGCAGCAACTACGCGCCCGTCCGCGAGGAGATCACCCAGCTGATCGCCGACTGCGGCCCCGTCACCGGGATGCTGCACGCCTACGAGGTCAAGCTCGCCAAGCTGATCCACGACTTCATGCCGAACGTCCAGAAGTTCCGGATGCTCGGCTCGGGCACCGAGGGCGTCATGGCGGCCGTCCGGGCGGCCCGCGCCTACACCGGCAAGTCCCACGTGATCAAGGTGGGCGGCGCCTACCACGGCTGGTCCGACCAGGTCGTCTTCGGCCTGCGCATCCCCGGCACCGGCTCGCTGGAGGCCGCGGGCATCCCCGCGGGCGCTCTCCAGCTCACCCAGGAGGTGGCCCCCGGCGACCTCGACGAGCTGCGCGCCAAGCTCGCGGCCAACGCCGGGAACGGCGGGACCGCGGCGGTGTTCGTCGAGCCGATCGGCCCCGAGTCCGGCGCCCACCTCGTGCGGCACGGGTTCAACGCCCAGGTCCGCGAGCTGTGCGACGAGTTCGGCGCCCTGCTGGTCTTCGACGAGGTCGTCACCGGCTTCCGCCTGGGCATGGGCGGCGCCCAGGGGTACTTCGGGGTGAAGCCCGACCTGACGGTCTTCGGCAAGTGCGTGGCCGGAGGGTACCCGGCGGCGGGCGGCATCGGAGGCAGCGACGAGGTGATGAACGTCTTCGCCGGTGGGCTCACCGCGGCGGGCAAGCGGGCCCTGGTCGGCGGCACGCTGTCGGCCAACCCGATGTCCTGCGCGGCGGGCTACCACACCCTGCTGGAGATGGACCGGACCAACGCCCCGGCCATCGCCGGGCGCGCGGGCGACCGTCTCAGGGCCGGGCTGTCGGCGCTGATCGCCCGGTACGACCTGCCCTACGTCGTCTACAACGTGGGCTCCGTCGTGCACCTGCACACCTCGGGCGTGCTGCACCTGTCGATCCACGACCCCGAGTTCTTCACCGAGCTCGGCCCGCGCAAGGACATGCTCGGCCAGATGTCGATGGCGTTCTCCGCCGAGGGCGTCGTCACCCTGGCGGGCAGCCGCCTGTACACCTCGATGGCCGACACCGACGAGGTCATCGACGACGCGCTCGCCCGCTTCGACCGCGTCTTCGCGCGCGTGTAGGTCCGGAAGGACGGAGAATGAGCGGCTACGTCATCGGCGTCGACCTCGGGACCGGCGGCCCCAAGGTCGCGCTCGCCACGACCGGCGGGCGCGTCCTCGGCCACGAGTTCGAGCCCACTCCCGTCCACTTCCTGCCCGGCGGCGGCGCCGAGCAGGACCCGGACGACTGGTGGAGGGCGATCTCCACCGCGCTCCAGCGGCTGCTCGCCCGCGACCTCGCCCCCCTCGGCGAGATCAGGGCGATCTGCATGTCGTCCCAGTGGGGCGGCATCGTGCCCGTCGACGCCTCCGGACGGCATCTGCACAACGCCGTGATCTGGATGGACGGCCGGGGCGCCGGGTACTCCAAGGAGCTGGCCGGGAGCGGCCTGACCGTTCCGGGCGTCGGCTACAACGCCTTCAAGCTCCGGGAATGGATCAAGAAGACCGGAGGAGTCCCCACCCTGACGGGCAAGGACCCCGTCGGCCAGATCGCCTTCCTGAAGCACGAGCGCCCCGAGGTGTACCGGGCGGCGGCCCATCTCCTGGACGTCCCCGAGTACCTGACGATGCGGATGACGGGCCGCCCGGTAGCGGCACACGACACGATCGTGCTGCGCTGGTGCACCGACAATCGGAGCACGAAGGGAAGGGGCGGGGTCGCCTACGACGACCGGCTGATCAGGATGGCCGGGCTCGACCCGGCCAAGCTGCCCGAGCTGGTGCCGCCCGGCTCGATCGTCGGGCCGATCCTTCCCGGGGTCGCCGATGAGCTCGGCCTGGACAAGGGCGTCCAGGTCGTCACCGGCACGGGGGACACCACGGCGGCCGCGGTCGGCGCGGGCGCCGTCCTGGACGGCCAGGGCCACCTCTACATCGGCACGTCGGCCTGGCTGTCGTGCCATGTGCCCTACAAGAAGACCGACATCCTCACCGGGGTGGCCTCGATGCCGTCGGTCGTGCCCGGCAAGTACTGGGTGGCCACCATCCAGGACGTCGCCGGCAAGGGCATCGACTGGCTGATCAACAACGTCTTCATCCCCGGCGACGTCTTCGAGACCGGTGAGCGCGACCACGGGACGCCCGAGGAGGTCCTGGAACGGCTGAACCGCCTCGCCGAGACCTCGCCGCCCGGCAGCAACGGCGTGGTGTTCACCCCGTGGCTCAACGGCGAGCGCACCCCGGTCGACGACAGGAACGTCCGCGGCGGCTGGTTCAACATCTCCCTGACGACCACCCGGGCCGACCTGGTCCGCAGCACGTTCGAGGGGATCGCGCTCAACGCCCGCTGGCTGAACGAGTCGGTCGAGAAGTTCACCGGGAAGCCCTTCGGCCATCTCAACTTCATCGGCGGCGGGGCGAAGTCGACCCTGTGGTGCCAGGCGATGGCCGACATCCTCGACCGTGAGATCCGCCAGGTCGCCGACCCGGTCCTCGCGAACGTCCGGGGGGCGGCTCTGATCGCCTCGGTGGCGCTCGGCGAGCTGACCTGGGAGGAGATCCCGGACCAGGTGGAGATCGCCCGGGTCTTCACGCCCGACCCGGCCAACCGCGCGGTCTACGACAAGGCCTTCGCGACGTTCCGGGCGCTTTACAAGAACAACAGGTCCCTGTACGCGAGGATCAACGGCTGATCCGGGCCACGAGATCGTCCAGATAGAGCCGGAGCATCCGCTTCAGGTCCTCGAGGTGCTCCGGTTCGGCGTTCTCCCGGAACACGTGCTGGAGCACCGAGTCGGCGACCCAGACCGCGATCCGGCCGGCCCGCTCCAGCTCGATGCCGTCGCGCAGGCCGAGCTGGGCCCTGAGGATCCGCCGGACGCCCACCATGATCGTCGCATTGTTGAGGCGGTCCTCCTGGGCGAGCTCCGGGCTGAGATGGCGGCCGGTCCACAGCGCCACATAGCCGGGATTCTCCCGGTACATGTCGGCGAAGGCGTCGACCACGGTGCCGACCAGGTCGTCCATCGGCCCCTGCTCGGACCGCTCCACCAGCACCGCGATGGCGCCGTCGAACCCTTCGAGGTAGTGCCGCCCGAGCGCGTCGACGATCGCGCTCTTGTCGGGGAAGAACTGATAGATGCTCCCGACCGGCACCCCGGCCCGCTCGGTGATCGCCCTGATCGTCAGCGCCTCGAACCCGCCCGCGGCGATGATCCCGTCGGCCGCGTCGAGGATCGCCTGCACCCGGGCCCGGCTCCGCGCCTGCTGCGGCCTCCGCTTGAGCTCCGCCCCCGCCGCCACCGGTTCCACCACGCCACCTCCCCGCCCCCGAGCCTATCGGGGGCCCTGTGCGGGCCCTCGGCTGGGAGGGGAGATCGCGAAGAGGGCGCCGGTACTGATGATCAGTGCTGTGACCTGGGAGAACGTGCCTATCGGAAGATAGTATCTAATTTTTAGGAAGTATTTACTTTTTGTCGGTTTGTACCCTAATCTCCGGCCATGGTCCGTGAAGCTGACTTCGTCAAGAAGAACCGCTCGAGTCTGAGTCACAAGATCTCGTTCGCGGTGAAGAACCCAGGGAAGGTGCCGCGCTACGCCCGGCGGCTGGCGCGGGACACTTGGCTGAAGTGGAGGACCGGGGACGACCACCTGGCCTACTACGCGGCGGTGATGAAGTCGGACACCGCACGCAATCCGGAGGCGGCGGTCGGCAGCCAGACCCATGGCCGCTGGGTCGCGCTCGGCAAGATGCAGTTCACCTACCTCAAGAAGCACGGGCTGGTCCCGTCGCAGACGATGCTGGAGATCGGCTGCGGGAACCTGCGGGCGGGCCGCCTGTTCATCGAGTACCTCGACACCGGCAACTACAGCGGCATCGACATCTCCCGCGACATCCTCAAGGCCGCCCGCAGGACGCTCGCCGAGTACGGGATCGAGGCCAAGCGGCCCTCGCTGAGCCTCGTCTCGGACAACAGGTTCAGCGCCTTCCCCGACGCGGCCTTCGACGTGATCCACGCCCACAGCGTCTACTCCCACTGCCCGATCAACGTGATCGAGGAGTGCTTCGTCCACGTGGGCCGGATCCTCAAGCCGTCCGGGCACTTCGACTTCACCTTCGACCGGACCGAGGGCGAGGAGCACCAGGTCCTGAACGAGGACTTCTACTACCGGACCGAGACGCTCGTCGCCCTGGCCGAGAAGCACGGGCTCAAGGCCGAGTTCATGCAGGACTGGGAGGAGCTCAAGCACAACCAGTCCAAGATCCGGATCACGCACCCGGCATGACGGCCCTGATCGCCGCCGTCGTCACCGCGGCGGCGATCACGATGACGGGGAACGGCGCCCGCCGCAGGGCCAGGCCCCCCGCCACCAGCACCCCGGCCGGACGCGCCCAGCCCGCGAAGTCATGTCCCTCGGTGAAGGCCGCCGTGACGGTCAGCGCCACCAGCAGCACCGCCGCCGCCACGGTCAGCAGCGTGCTCAGCCGCTCCGGCAGGTTGATCATCGGTCCCGCCAGCCGGAACCCCAGGGTCCCCGCCGCCAGCAGGGCGATCGCGTAGACCGGCATCAGCTCACCTTCTCGTTGTTCTCTTCGAGGGTCTTCGCGGGGGTCTCCCTGCGGGGCTCCTCGCGGGTCTCCTTGCGCAGCAGCGTCCGGGCGACGGGCAGCAGCCCCAGCAGGGACAGCAGCACCGGCAGCCCGGCGGGCAGGAACGGGGCGGCGGCCACGGCGACGACCGCGCCGCACACGGCCGCGTTCCTGGTGGTCCCGTCCTTCAGCGAGGGCAGGACCAGGGCCAGCAGGACGGCGGGGAACATGGCGTCGAGGCCGAGCGCCCCGGTGTCCCCGATGGCCTGGCCGGCGACCGCCCCGGCCACGACCGAGACGTTCCACACGGTGAACAGCGCGATCCCGCACAGCCAGTAGACCGAGCGCCGGGCCTTCGGATCCTCCTGCTGGAGCACGAAGGCGACCCCCTCGTCGGTCAGCAGGTGCGCCCCGGCCAGCCGCTGCCACCAGGGCCCGCGCAGCACGTCGGCGATCGCGAAGCCGAACGGGAGCAGCCGGGCGTTGAGCACGAGCCCCGCGACGACGGCCGCGACCGCGCCGCCGCCGCCCAGCACGACGCCCACCGCGGCGAACTGGGCGCCGCCCGCGAAGACGGCCAGGGACATCAGCACCGGAACCCACCAGTCGAGGCCGCCGGACACGCAGATCGCGCCGAACGACATCCCGACGATGGCGTCCGCGGCGCACACCAGGGCGACGTCTCTCCGGACTGTTCGGGACAATGAACGCATGTCCGGTAGGATGAACGAAATCGAGATGTTCGTCAAGCCGAACGAGAGGTCCGATGGAACGAACGGACGTGGATCTGATCGCCGTCATCGCGGCGTCGATCCGCCGGGAGCGGGCCCGCACCGGGCTGTCGCTGACCGAGGTGGCGCGGCGGGCCGGCATCGCCAAGAGCACGCTGTCGCAGCTGGAGAGCGGGGTCGGCAATCCCAGCGTCGAGACCCTGTGGGCGCTCGGCGTGGCCCTGGACGTCCCGTTCAGCACGCTGGTCGAGCCGCCCCGCCGGGACATCCGGGTGATCCGCTCGGGCGAGGGCCCGATGACGTTCTCCGAGCGGTCGTCCTACGCGGCGACCCTGCTGTCGTCCAGCCCGCCGAACGCCCGCCGGGACATCTACCGGATCGAGGTCCAGCCGGGCGAGCCCCGGATGTCCGATCCGCACCAGTCCGGCACCCGGGAGCATGTGGTGATCAGTACCGGACGCGCCCTCGTGGGGCCCTCGGAGGCCCCGGTGGAACTGGGGCCCGGTGACTACATCGTGTATCCGGGTGACTCGGCTCACCTGTTCAAAGCGCTTGAATCGGGCACAACGGCCGTGATGGTGATGGAACACATCTGACCGCCAGGGGCGTCAATTTCTGCATACCGGGCATTGCATGGTGAAGTCCTTGCAAGTATTGCCCTGTGGAGGTTGGCCGTGTCCATTCGCTTCAACCCGTCACGCGGCGCGACTCTGGGCGTGGAGTGGGAACTCCAGCTCATCGACGCCGACACTCGCCACCTGCGGCAGGACGCCCGCGAGGTGCTGGCGGCGCTGCCCTCGCTCAGCGAGGGGAAGTTCACCAAGGTCCGGCACGAGCTGATGGAGTCGACGGTAGAGGTCGTCACGGACCCCTGCTTCACCGTGTCCGAAATCGCCGCCGACCTTCAGGCGACCGTCGACCAGATGCGGCACGTCGTCCACGGCAGGGGCACCGCGCTCGCGTGCACGGGCAGTCACGCCATCAGCGACTGGCGTGACGCGGTCATGGCACCGGTCCAGCGGTACGCCGAGCTGATCGAGGAGATGCAGTGGCTGGCGCGGCGGATCCAGACCTTCGGGGTGCACGTCCACGTGGGGGTCACCGCGCAGGACCGGGCGATTCCGGTCATCAACGCGCTCTCGGCCTATCTGCCGCACTTCCTGGCGCTGACGGCGTCGAGCCCGTTCTGGAACGGTCACGACACGGGCCTGGCGTCGAGCCGGTCGATCGTCTTCGGCTCGCTGCCGACGGCGGGGCCGCCGCACTCGATGGCCGACTGGGGCGAGTTCGAGGCATATATGGACACCCTCCTGCGGGCCGGGACCATCCGCTCCATCAAGGAGGTCTGGTGGGACATCCGGCCCCATCCGGACTTCGGGACGGTCGAAGTCCGGATGTTCGACGGAATCCCGACACTCCGGGAGGTAACGATGGTCACAGCGCTCTGCCAGAGCCTGGTCACGCTTTTCGAGCACCAAATCGACCGCGGATATGCGCTTCCGCGCCCTGCGGCGTGGGTTGTCCGTGATAATAAATGGCGAGCGACCCGGTACGGGCTCGACGCCATCATCATCACCGATGACTCCGGACGTACGGCGCCGCTCCGTGACGTCCTCTATGAACTGACTTCTGAACTCGAGCCCGTGGCTGATCGTCTCGGTTGCTCCGAGGAACTGAAGGTGGTCGGCGAGGTCCTCGAACATGGGGCTCCCTATGAGCGCCAGCGCGCGATCCGCGCCGAGGGCGGAAGCCTGGAGGACGTCGTGTCCGCGACGATCACGGAGTTCGACGAGAACAGATTCGTCGGCCCACGGGAGGTGGTCCATGCAGGGACGACCTGAGGAGCCCCCCGAACAAGAGTCTGACCACATATCTGTCATGCCTGAGGGGGCGCAGATGACACAACTGGACGTTCCGCAGAACCCCGGGGTGATGTCTTCCCTGGACGATCTGACGGCCGCCGCGCCCGACCTGCGCGCGCAGCTGGACGTCTTCCTCGGTCACCACACCGACGAGCTGATCGGCTTCCGCCGCGACCTGCACCGCAACCCCGAGCTGGGGTGGACCGAGCACCGGACCACCGCCAAGATCGTGGAGGCGCTGGAGGCGGCCGGTCTCTCACCGCGGGTGCTGCCCAAGGGAACCGGCGTGATCTGCGACATCGGACCGGAGGGCGGCCCGACGGTCGCCCTGCGCGCCGACATCGACGCACTGCCGCTGCCGGACGAGAAGGACGTCGAGTACGCCTCGGCGGTCCCCGGCGTCAGCCATGCCTGCGGCCACGACGTGCACACCACCGTCGTGCTCGGCGCGGGGCTGTTCCTGGCCGCCCAGGCGGCCGAGGGCCTGCTCCCCGGCCGGGTCAGGCTGCTGTTCCAGCCCGCCGAGGAGAACCCCGGCGGCGCCCTGGACATCCTCGCCGCGGGGGGCCTGGTCGGCGTCGACCGGGTCTTCGCGCTGCACTGCGAGCCGAAGTTCGAGGTCGGCCAGCTCGGCGTGCGGACCGGCCCGATCACCGCGGCCTGCGACAAGGTCTACGTCAAGGTCACCGGGCCCGGCGGCCACACCGCCCGCCCGCACCTGACGGCCGACCTGGTCTACGCCCTGGCCAAGATCGTCACCGAGCTTCCGGCGGCGCTGTCCCGCCGGGTGGACCCGCGCTCCAGCCTGAGCCTGGTCTGGGGCCGCATGAACGCCGGCTCGGTCGCCAACGCCATCCCCGACCAGGGGCTGGCCGAGGGCACGGTCCGCTGCCTCGACGACGAGGCCTGGCACCGCGCTCCCGAGCTGATGAAGGCCCTGCTCCAGTCCGTGGCGGGAGCTTACGAGGTCGAGGCGAGCCTCGAGTACGTCCGCGGTGTCCCGCCCACGGTCAACGACCACGCCAGCGTCCAGATGTTCCGGGACGCCGGTGAGACCGTCCTGGGCGCGGGCAACGTCGTGGCCGCACCCCAGTCCCTGGGCGGCGACGACTTCGGCTACATGCTCGAGAACATCCCCGGCGCCTACGGCCGCCTCGGCGTCCGCACCCCGGGCACCTCGGAGTACGACCTCCACCGCGGCGACTTCGACGTCGACGAGTCCTCCATCCCCGTCGGCGTCCGCATCCTGGCCGCCACCGCCCTCACGGCCCTCTGCGAGGTCCCCTCGGGCACGGCGGAAACAGAGATCCAGTTGTAACGGGACGAACCCTCTGAACCACGTTCAAACAGGTACCCTCGGACGTCTTTGACGTGCGGGTCTGCCTGGAGCAGCCTTTTCCTGGGGATGCGTTCGTGGTTCGTAGGCTCGCCTGGCTGTTCCCGATCTCGGTGGTGCTCTGGGCGGCGGCCCTGACGCTCGGCCACACCTGGGGTGGCGACATGAGGCTCCATGTCGCCACCGTCCTCGGCATCCTGCGGGATCCGGCCGATCCGCTGGACCCGCTGGTCGGCGCCGTGCACGGCAGCCCGTACTACTCGCCGTACACCTACCTTCTCGCCGGGGTCTCGCGGCTGACCGGCCTCGCCCCGCAGGCCGTCCTCGAGGTCGCCGGGGTGCTGAACGTCGCGCTCTGGCTCTGGGCCCTGCACCGCTTCTGCCGCAGGCTCGGGCCCGGTCCGCTGATCCCGGCGCTGGCGCTGCTGTTCACCCTGTTGCTCTGGGGGCTCGCGCCGCGGGCGTGGAGCGGGTTCCTCGGCCTCTTCTCGCTGTCCTGGACGATGGCCTACCCCAGCATGATCGCTTCGGCGCTGATGCTGGTGATCTGGGACCTCTTCCTGGGCCACCGGGCCGATCCCCGGGGACGGGCCCGTCCGGCCGCGCTGGCCGTGCTGCTCGCCCTCGTGGTCCTGGTGCATCCGTTCACGGCGGTCAACACCGTCCTCGGCCTGGGCGCGTTCGCGCTCGCCGATCCGCGCGCCGCCCTGCGCGACCACCGCCTGTATCTCGCGGGAGCGGGGGCGCTCGGGCTGGCCCTGCTCTGGCCGTTCGGGGACGTCACCGGGCTGTTCGGCGCGGCCGAGGCCCTGACGGAGATCCACCGGCCGCTGGCCGACGACCTCACCCGGCAGTTCGGGCTGGCCCACTACGGGCTCGCGCTCGTCGGCCTGCCCGCGCTGTGGGCCCGCAGGAAGCGTCCGCTCGGCCGCGAGATGCTGCTGCTGTGCGGCCTCGGCGCCGCGGTCGTGGCGACCGGAGTCGTCGTGCACTCCTGGGGGCTCGCCCGGGTGATCCCGGTGGTGATGCTGCCCCTCCACCTGTCGCCGGCGGCCTGGTTCGCCGAGGCGGCCCGCGGCGCGCCGCGCGTCCGCTTCTACGCGGGGGCGACCGCCGCCGCGTGCCTGACGGGCCTGTACGGCGGCAACGGCGGGCTCACCCGGCTCCTCTGGCGGCCGGTCGAGGCCGGGACGCTCGCCACCTGGGAGTCCCGCGATCCGGCCGTGGGCTACGCCCCGCTCGCCGGCCGGATCGGTTCGGGCGAGGTCGTCGCGACCGAGACGACCTGGTCGGGCCGGGTCGTCAACGCCCACGGCGGGCTCTCCCTCGTCCCCGCCTGGCCCTACCCGTTCGTCCGGGACGAGCCCGAGCGGATCCGCGCCGTGGAGACCCTGTTCGCCGCGGGCACCCCGGCCGCGGACCGGCAGGAGGTCGTCGACCGCTACGGGATCTCCTGCCTGCTCGCCGGGCGGGGGAGCCCCGCGCTCGGCCTGCGGGCCTTCGTCCCGGTCGCCACCGCGGGAGAGGTGGTCCTGGCATGCCGCCGGTGACGGGCCGCGAGTCCTATTTCGACAACGTCAAGTTCGTCGTCGGCTGCCTGGTGATCATCGGGCATCTCGGGCACGAGATCTCCGGGCCGCCGCAGACCTACGTCGCCGTCGAGGTGCTGTTCGCCTCTTTCCGGATGCCGCTGTTCGTGTTCCTCGCCGGGCACTTCAGCCGCGGCTTCCTGCGCGGCAAAGATCGTGCCGCGCGGCTGTTCACCAAGGTCATGGCGCCCTACCTGCTCTTCGAACTGGCCTATTCGGCGCTGGAGGCCGTCCTCGACGGGAAGGCCCTCGTCTGGGATCCGATGGTGCCCTTCGACCACATGTGGTTCTTGGCCGCGCTGCTCCTGTGGCGCGCCGCCGCCCCGCTGTGGCTCCGCTTCCGCCATCCGGTCGCTCTGGCGGTGTTCGTCTCCCTCGTCTCCGGGATGGCCGACCTGGGCCTGACGGTCATCGTCCAGACCCTGGCCTACCTGCCGTTCTTCGTCGCTGGGCTGGTCTTCGACCGCCGTCTGCTGCGGTGGCTGCGATACCCGGCCGCGCGTGCCGTCTCGCTCGCCGGGCTGGCGTTCCTGACGCTGGTCTTCTACGTGATCGTGCCCTCCCGGTTCGCCGGACCCGGGGTCTTCCACGAGGTGTGGACCAACGGATACGGCCCGGCCGGATGGTCGGCCCCGGCGGGAATGGCGGTCAGGCTCGCCGCGCTCGCCACCGGGACGGTCGTCGCCGCCATGGTCCTCGCGCTCATCCCCGGCCGCAGATCGTGGATCTCCGGGCTGGGATCCCGGTCCCTCTACATGTACGTGCTGCACTACGCGTTCGTCATGCTCGCGGTCAGGTTCGGCTGGTACGGGGTGCTCCCGTCGGGGATCCCCGGGGCGCTCCTTCTCGTCGCCGTCGCGGTGGCCCTGGGCGCCGCCCTGTGCAGCCGCCCGTCCTATATGATCTTCCGCTGGTTCATGGAGCCGCCCCTGGCCTGGACGCTCCGCTACCCGACCGCGCCGAAGCCGTCCCAGCGGAGCACGTTCTAGCAGGGCACGTTCTCGCCGGTCAGCGGTGGAAGACCTCGGACATGCCGTTGGAGTAGACGAGGTTGTAGTGGTCGTGGACGAACGCCGTGGGGAAGGCGTAGACCGAGACCGAGTTGTCGATCTGGCCGCGGGCCCGCCCGTCGACGGTGTTGGAGCGGCTGGCGTAGATCCAGGCGTGCTGGTCGAGGGTCTGCGGGGTGACGTCGGTGAACACCCGGTCGGTGATGGTCGTCTCGGCGAAGACGCGCAGGACGGCGTACCGGTCGGCGTAGACGAACTCACGGTCGTACTCGACCTTGCGGCCGAGCCACGCGGCCCCGGCGAGCTCCGGCCGCTTCATGGAGAACCGGTCGTAGTCCTCGCCCGACGAGCTGAGGTTGCCGGCCTTGTCGCCACCGAAGAACGCCCCGGTGAACCCGCAGGTGTTGAGGAAGATCACGATCAGCCCGCCGGCCGTGAGCGTGCTGAGCCCCCGGTCCACCAGCGAAGCGGGACGGGCCCCCGAGCGCCGCCGGACCCACAGGGGCAGCCTGGTGATCAGCCACATGAGGGGGATGACGAGGATGACCATGGCCTGGAGCTGGGCGCGGCCCTGGTTGTAGGCGGTGGCGAAGGTGCTGGACAGCCGGAAGAGGGCGAGCATGAACAGGGCGGGCAGGGCGAGCTGGGCGATCACGCGGATGGGTCCCGGAGACTTCCGCCGGGAGATCACGACCAGTGCGCCGATCATGCCCAGGAGGTTGCCGAGCTGCTGGGCGACCAGCTCGCCGGTGTTGATGAGGCCGCGCAGGGCCGGGACGAGCACGGGCGACTTGGGCAGCGGCCTAGCCGCCAGGTCGTACTTCTTCTGGGCCGCGTCGGCGTGGGGTTTGACGAAGGCCTTGTGCTGCCGGAACTCCTCGGCGATCTTCGGCTGGTAGTCCTTCGCGGTGATGCCCGCGGTCTCGGTGCCCTTCATGTAGGCGCTGACGAAGTTCCCGTCCTTGAGGCCGGGGAGGAACTGGAATCCCTTGCTGTCGAGCAGGGAGCCGAAGGAGGTGAGGTTGGCCGCCGCATGGGTCACCGGGACGTACCAGATCGCGCCGATCAGCAGACCGGCGCCGAACACCCCCGCCACGGCCAGGTTGACGCTCCTCTTCCGGCGCACGACCGACACCACCGCCTGGAGCGCGAGTGCCCCGCCGAAGACGGTCACGGCGAGATAGGCCGTCGAGTAGTGGGAGACGATCATTCCGCCGACGAAGAGCGAGACGAGCACGGCCCTCGCCGTCCGGCCGATCTTGTCGTCGAAGACGGTCCCGAGGAGCGCGACGAACATCAGCAGGGCGATCTCCTGGCGGGCGAGCGCCGGGAGCTGCTTCATGATGCCGCCCTGCACCAGCACGTAGGCCGCGGCGAGGAAGGCCCACCGGCGCGGGACGAACCGGCCGGCCAGCCGGAAGACCCCCACGGGGAAGATCGCGAAGATCGCCGGGTAGACGGCCTTGAGGACGACGGCGTCGGTGATGCCGGTCAGCGAGTGGATCTGGGCGGGCAGCATAGTGATGCTGAGCATGGCATTGTAGGCGTCGCCGTCCCCCGCGTGCCACAGCCCCTCCATCGCGGTGCGGTGGGTCGCGCCGTACTCGGAGGCGATGTCGAAGCCGTAGACGAGATCACTGCGCAGCGAGAACGACCACATCATCGACAGCGCGACGACGTAAAGGATCATCGAGAGCCGGCCGAAGTCGAGGGTGTCGGCGGCGGCAGTGGCGACCGTCAGGGCGATCACGCACAGCACCAGCGTGGTGAGGGCCACCGCCATGTTGTGGCCGGTGTTGAGCCGGATGGCGCCGACGGCCGCGAGGACGGGCACCAGCAGCGGCAGGGTCAGCCAGCGGGCGGGCGGCAGGCCGTTCAACCGCAGGGCCGAGCCCGAGGGCGCGAGCGCCCCGGCCACGAGCAGGACCGCGCAGATGATCTGGAGCGAGACGAGCAGCGGAACCGGCCGCAGCGGCGCGGCGACGCCGACCATGGGGCCGACGAGGTTGACCAGGAGCCCCGATCCGAGCAGGACCAGCAGCGACGCCGCCGGGATGTAGAGCGGGAAGGCGGTCATCGCGGCCGACCGCATCCGCAGTGCGCGCAGGAGGAGGTATCCGGGCAGGGTGAGGAGCAGGACGACCAGGACGAGCTGCGCGGCCCACACGTGCCGCACGACCACCAGGGCGTCCATCAGCATGAGCAGCCCGCCCAGCACGAGGGTCTGGTTCGACGCCCGGTGGATCGGCAGGTCGGGATGGGTCGACAACGGGGAACGGCCGCGCCGGCGGTCCTCCCGGGTGACGAGCGGGGACCCGCCGGACCGGTCGCGCGGGCTCATACCAGGTCGCCCGGGCGCTGGCAGACCGAGTGGAAGGTGATCCGCTCGGTCCGGCCGTCGAGCTGCACGACGACCCTGACCGGCCCGCTGGTGCAGCGCAGCGCGGGCGGTTTGAGGGTTCTGGCGGCCCCGGGGCCGAGCCGGAGCGCGCCGCTGCCCGCCTTGACCCGCCGCTTGCCGCGTTCGACGTAGACCGACCAGCGGTAGTCCTGCGCGGTGGTCCCCCGATTGCGGATCTCGAAGGAGGCGTGTTCCGGCACCGCACCGGCCTGGACGAAGTCCGGCAGCGCCGCGGGGGTCGTGAAGGACAGCTCGGTGTAGGCGGGTGGTTCCGCGGTGAGGCCCAGCGCCCGCAGGACGGTGCCGCCGGGCGGGGTCTGCGCGCCTCCGAGGACCATCAGCAGGACGGCCAGGGCGATGAGGGACTTCCGGGCCGGTGAGAGGCCGCCCGGAGCGTCGGCCGTCGACATGGGGGAGTCCTTCCGGGCCGTCACGCGGTGCCCTTGTAGATGCGGATCCAGTCGACGTGCATCCGGGCCGGGAACCGGGTGGCGGCGTCGGGCTTGCCGGGCCACTCGCCGCCGACCTGGAGGTTCAGAATGAGGAACATCGGGGTGGTGAAGGGCCAGGCCTTGTAGCGCTTGAGCTGGGCGTAGGGGCGGCCGTCCAGGGTCCAGGTGATCTCGGTGGGCGTCCAGTCCGCGCCGTACACGTGGTAGCCGGCGCTGAGCGGCTCGTCGAGCCACAGCTCGCCCTTGCCGACCCGGCCCTTGAGGGTGTGGGCGAAGCCCTGGACCCGGTTGGGCTCGTTGCCGATGGTCTCCAGGACGTCGATCTCGCTGTAGGCCGCCTCCGTGGTGGCGACGGTCTGGAGCCAGAACGCGGGCCACAGCCCCACGCCGGTGGGGGTGCGCATGCGGGCGGTGTAGCGGCCGTAGCCGTAACTGATCTTGCCCTTGCTGTCGATGCGGCCCGAGGTGTAGGCGCAGGGCCCGTACCAGCAGGTCTGGCCGTTCTTGCGGGGCCGGGCGGTCAGCACCAGGCTGCCCTTGCCGTCCTGGACGGCCGACGCCCGGTCGTAGTACTGGAGCGCCTTGTGGCCGTAGCCGTTGATCCCGTTCCCGACCGCGACGTTCCACCGCGCGGGATCGGGCGCCCCGGCGCCGTTGAACTCCTCGCGCCAGGCCAGCTTCCAGTTGATCTTCGCCTGGTCGATGCCGATGGGCGCGCTCTCGGTCGGCCGCACCCCGGGAGCGGCCCTGAACGGTGCGATCGCCGCGTCGCCCGGCTGGAGTGCGATCGCCACCGAGGTGACGAGGAGAGCGCAGAGGACCAGGCCGACGACGAGCGTCACCTGGAACCGTTCGGCGGCTCTCATCCGGGTCTCCTCACTGGCCGGCGCGGTGCCCGGCGAAGCGGCGCCGGATCTCGGTCTCCGTCAGGTCCGCCCAGTGGCGGACCGAGTGCGTGACCATTTTGTCGTGAACGAGCTCGTCCGGGGACGCGGGGAGCCCCTTCCACCGGACGGCGAGCGGATCGTCCGGTCCGCCGAAGTCGCCGATGGCGTATCCGGCGGCCCGGACGAGAAGACCGAACAGATGGTCCTCGCCCGCCTTGCTGCGGGCCAACTCGGGAAGATCGAGCCAGCCGCGGGCGCCGAGCTCGCCGAGGACGTCCGCGCGCAGCAGGTAGGCGCCGCCGAGGGGATGCTCGCCGTACTCGTATCCGTGGGGGAGGGCCGCCGCCACCAGCTCCCGCATCCGGGCGCGCAGGGAGGGGTGCCGCAGGCCCCGTGGTCCGCTCTCGGCCCGGACGGAGGTCGCGGCGGGCGTCCAGTCGCGCCGGCCGCCGTCGGGCCCGATCCGGTAGGAGCCGAGCATTCCCACCCCGGGAGCGGCGGCGAACCGCTCTGCCGCGGCCTTCTCCAGGCCGGGCCCGATGACGAGGGCGTCGGCGTCGAGCCGCAGGAGCAGATCGAACCCGCCCAGGTCCAGGGCATGCCGGAAACCGGCGGCCAGTTTGACGAACAGCCCGCCCTGACCGCCGCGGGCGTTCCCCGGCGCGGGGACGATCTCCACCCCGAGCGCCGGAAGCGACGACAGGTCGCGTAGGCCGCGGGTGTCGTCGACCACGACGACCGCGGCGGGATCGGTGAGGTAGTGCAGGACGCTGTGCACCGTGTCGACGACGTCGTCGCGGGGCCCCGCCGGGATGACCACGGCGACGCGGTTCACGCCGTCTTCCGGACGCCGATGGTGGTGCGCAGGTCGGAGCGGCGCTTGTCGTGGAACGCGGCGACCATCACGGCGACGCCTATGGCGGCCGACAGGCCCTGCGCAATCACCCAGCCCAGCGCGGCCGCGGTCAGGCCTTGGTGGAGCAGCAGGCCCACGAGCACGAGGACCAGGATCGAGTTCGTCCCGTTCATGAACATGTAAGAGCGGGTGTGGTCGCGGGCGATGAGGGCGGCGTCGACGAGGTAATTGCCCGCGGTGAGCAGGGCGCCGAGCGCGAGCAGCCGGAGCGTCCAGGTGCCGTGCTCCGCGTAGCCGGGGCCGAACGCCGACAGCAGGTAGGGGGCGGCGACGAAGATCACCAGCGCGGCGGGCAGCAGCATGGCGTAGATGCTGCGGAACGCCTTCTGGAGGTAGCGGAGCAGCGAGCCCTTGCGGGCCTCGGCGAACATGACCTGGGAGGAGGTGGCGGGGATGAAGTTGAGGAACCCGGCGAGCTGGAAGGCGATGGCGAACCAGGCGGTCTCGTCGGGCCCGCGGATCGCCAGCACCTCCAGGGGGACGACCGTGCTGGGCAGGATGCCGAGGACCGTCCCCGTGTAGTTGCCCGCGGAGGTCAGCAGGTTGCGCCGCAGGATCTTCAGCGGGCCCTCGGGCCGGCCGGTGGTCTTCAGCCTCGGCCACAGCACGGCCGCGCCGAGCAGGCAGGACAGCAGCGTGCCCACGCTGTAGGCGGCGACGAGGCCCGGCGTTCCGTGCCCGGTCAGCAGCCCCAGTGCGACGATCTTCGCGATGCTGCCCGCGAGGTTCTTGACCAGGAGCGGACCGGCCGCGCGGATCGCGATGAGCCCGGTGTCCAGGGCCGAGCTGGCGGCCGTCAGGATGACGAGGGCCGTGACGAGGAGCGAGGAGCCGCCGCGCTGGTCGAGGTTCAGGGAGTGCGGCGCGATCGGGCCGATCACCAGGATGGCGATCAGGGTCATCCCGCCGCCGACCGCCGCGACCGCCCCGACGATCGTGAGCATGAACTCGCGGGCGTTGGGGGTGCCGCCGAGATGGCGCAGGATCGTGTTGGGCAGGCCGAGCGCCGCGAAGGTGGCGAGCAGGTTGACGGCCGCGGTGGTTCCGGCGAGCCAGCCGACGGCGGCGTCGGGGTAGGAGCGGGCGGCGAGCGTCCAGAAGACGAAGCCGAACCCGGCGAGCGACACGGTGTTGGCGAGCAGCAGGAGGGACGCGCGGTACTGGGCGTCCCTGCTCACCGCCCGGAGCCGCCCGGCGACGACGTCGCGCAGGGTCGTCATGATCTTCCTTCGATGAGTGCGGTGAGGAGTTCCCGGGTGGTGGCGCCGATGGCGTCCCAGCCGAGGGCGCCGGCGTGGGCGCGGGCCGCGGTCGCGCGATCGGCGAGGTCGGGGGCCGCGGCGAGGTCGCGCAGGGCCCGGGAGAGCCCCGGCACGGTGCCGTCGTAGGTCATGACCGCCCGTCCCGCGTCCGGCCAGAGCCCGACGCCGGCGGGAAGCAGGACGGGTCTGCCGTGGGAGAGGGCCAGGAGGGTGCTGCCGCTGGTGGTGACGTTCCGGAAGGGCAGGACGACGGCGTCGGCCTCGGCGAAGTATCCGGAGACCTGATCGTCCGGGACGTAGCCGAGATTCAGCCGGAGCCGTCCGGAGGAGCGCGCGGCCATCGTCTCGAGCCGTTCGGCGTGGGCCCGGTCGCGGCAGTTCCCGGCGATCGTGAGGGTGGCGTCGAGGTCGGTGGCCTCGAAAGCCTCGATGAGATCCTCGACGCCCTTGTAGGGCGCGATCTGGCCGAAGTAGAGGAAGGACGCCCGGCCGGGAGGAGGTCCGGGGTCCCGCACGGAATAGGCGCCGTGCGGGACGAGCGCCGACCGGGCGGGCACGGCCCCGAGCCCGGCGAGCCCGTCGAGCGCGCGGGGGCCGTGGGCGATGACGAGATCACAGGCCCGGACGAGGAGGCGGCGGGCGGCGGCGTCATCGGGGAAGACCCGGCCGTGGGGGAGCACGTTGTGGGCCGTCCAGACCAGGCGCAGGCCGAGGAGCCGGATCACGGTGAGGGTCCACCGGAACCAGAGCCAGGCGAGCCGCCGCGACGGCATCCCGAAGCCGAACGTCCAGTGGAGATGGACGATCCGGGCGCCGCGGGCGCGTCCGGCGGCCAGTTCCAGGGGGATGAGGAGCTGGTTGAGGGTCCTGGAGGGCGTCGATTCCCCGAGGTAGCGGACCTCGACGCCGCGCATGGCGCCGTACAGGAGGCTCTGGTAGGGGTTGGCGTCCCGGGGCAGAACGAGGATCTTCATCGCCGGAGGAGCTCCCGAAGGACCCCGGCGCCGTAGGCGAGGTGGTCGACGAGGACCCGGACGGCGCCGTTGCCGCGGTTGCGCCAGACGGGCACGAGCAGCAGCAGCGGGTACAGCAGCACCCAGGGGAGCAGCGGGGCGAGGAGCAGGACGGGCAGGCCGAGCAGGAAGACCGGGTAGACGACGACCATCGGCTCGCGGGTGAGGAGCCGCCGCCACCGGCGGGAGTGCTTGCGGTAGAGCCTGGCCCTGGCCTGCCCGTAGACGTAGGAGCGCTTGAGCTGCCGCTTCCCGGTGCCCCAGTCGTGGCTGATGACGGCGTCGGGAACGCTGCGCAGCCGGTTCCCCGCGTCGGACAGGCGCCAGGAGAAGTCGATGTCGGAGCCGTAGGCGAAGCGCTCGTCGAAGCCGCCGACCTCGTCGAAGGCGGTGCGCAGGAACGCGAGGTTCCCGGTCGGGCACTCGTCCAGGTAGGCGGCGGCCCCGCGGTGAGCGGCGTCGGCGTCGTAGAGGCTGCCGCCGGTGATCATGCCCGCGGTGACGGTCTCCTCGCCCGAGCGCAGCGGCGCGGTGAGCCGGTCGAGCCAGCCGGTTCCCGGGAGGCAGCCGGCGTCGGTGAACACGATGACGTCGCCGCGTGCGACGCGGACCCCGGCGTTGCGCTGGTGCGGGATGGTGACCCCGGCACCGGCGGGAGCGGTGTAGTCGATCCAGACGACCGCCGGGTGGGTCTCGGCGATCCGGGCGAGCCGGCCGTCCGAGGCGTCGACGACGATCAGCTCGACGAGCGTGCCGAGGTCGTCGGCCTGCTTGGTGAGCGCGCCGAGCGTCTCCTCCAGGCTGGGCTCGTCCTTGCTGATGACGACGATGGAGATCATCGGACCGCCTCGCTCTCTCCGGCGATCCCCCGGTGCGCGATCGCTCCCCGGATGAAGCCGATGTTCTCGAAGGCCTCCTGCAGCAGCCGCAGGTACGGGTCGGCCAGCGCCGCCAGGACGCGGTGCCGGGTGAGGTTGTGCAGGCCGTCCGGGTAGAGCACGAGCGGCAGCACGGCCGCGACGAGCAGGGCCGGCGGCCACAGCACGGCCGCCGCGGCGGTGGCGGCGACGAGGAACGGCCAGGGGAACAGCGTCGGGTTGACCGACGGCCATTTGCGGTACTGGCGGGCGTTGCCCCTGCCGTAGGCGACGCTGCGGCGCAGCAGCGCCCGGAGGTCGGGTTCGAGCCGGTGCTCCACCGGCGCCTCGGGCAGGAAGACGATGCGTCCGGGGTGGTCGCGGCGCATCCGCCGGACCATGTCCTCCTCCTCGGAGCCGAAGCGGAAGTCCGGGTCGAAGCCGCCGACGGCGGTGAGGGCGGCACGGGTGAAGGACATGTTGCCGCCGGTCGGGCAGTAGATGTCGCGGCGCCCGTCCGGCAGGGGCAGCCACTGCCGCCGCAGGTACAGGCCGAGCCGGTACAGCAGGCCCTGACCGGCCGCCAGGTTCAGCTCCAGGGGCTGGTGCCGGTTGCTGCGGACTACGAACCCTGCCAGGAAGGTCTGCGCGCCGACCGGGACGACCGGCCCGCTGACCCCGATGACGCCGGGCCCGTGCCCGGACAGCAGCGCCTCCGCCCAGCCGGGCGCCGGACGGCAGTCGTCGTCGATGAACGCCACGATCGGGGCGTGCGCCTGGGCCGTCCCGGTGTTCCTGGCGGCCGACAGCCCGCCGTTGACCTCGCGGCGCAGCACCCGGACGCCCCACTCCGCGGCCACGCCGCCGGTGCCGTCGGTGGAGCCGTCGTCGACGACGAGGACCTCGATCCGGTCGGCGACGGTCTGCTCCCGCAGCGCGGCGAGGGTCGTGGCGATCCGGCCGGCGCCGTTGAGGGAGCAGAGGACCACGGTCAGGTCAGGCGGCACCGGGGGCCTCCTTCACGGCGAGCCTCATCGCGAGGGCGTACTGCTCCGAGGTCAGGGCGGCCACTCGCTCGAGGCCGAGGTCCTCGTTCACGGGGTCCGGGTGATCGCCGCCGGTTTCCAGGAAGGAGCGGATCAGCTCGGCGAGCCGGTCGGGGCGGGCGGGCGGGACCGTCCAGGACGAATCCGCGAAGAGCTCCGCCAGCCCCCCGGCGGTCGTGGCGAGGACGGGCTTGCCGTAGGCGCGGGCCAGGTTCGCCACCCCGCTCTGCTCCGCTTTGCGGTAGGGGAGGATCACGGCCTCGGAAGCGCCGAACCAGCCCGCGATGTCACCGTTCGGCACATAGCTGGTGTGCACGACCAGCGGAGCGGTGCCGTCCCGGCGGGCCCGGCGGCGGACGCGGGCGAAGTGAAGATGGTCCACGGCCTCGAAGATACGGAACGGACCGCTGCGCCTGCGCACCGATCCGGCGATGACCAGGCGGGTCCCGGACAGGACCGCGGGGTCCTCCCGGTGGATCCGGCCCAGGGCGTCCACGAGGTCGTTCAGGCCCTTGTGGACGTGGACGAAGCCGAACATCAGCAGCAGCCGGTGGTCGCCGAGCCCGTGCTCGGCCCGCAGTTCGGCGGCGGAGCGCAGCTCGGGCGGCGGCTCGGCGGAGAAGTGCGGCACGACCACGGCGGATTCCGCCGCCCCGCCCAGCGCGAGCGCGCGGTCCAGCGCCGCGCCCGTGTGCACGATCACCCGGCCGCAGCCGCGGATGATCCTGCGGTAGAGCGCGCGCCCGGCCGGGCCGAGCAGGTCGGTGTCGCGGGTGACCTCGTGCAGGGTCGCGACGACCGGCACGCCCAGCCGGGCCAGCCGCCCGAGCAGCCGGACGGCCGCCGGGGTCCGTGCACCGAAGGCGGGGACGGCGAACTGCAGGTGCACGACGTCCGGCGCGAAGGCGGAGATCCTCTCGATCAGGCCGGTGTCACCGAGCGCGCCGATCACCTCGGCGGGGGCTCCCGGCTGCGGTCGCGGGGTGATGACGGCACACGTGTGTCCTGCCTCGCCCAGCCCCCGGGACATGACCCGGGTGTAGGTGCCGATCCCGTCCCTGGCCGGGGGGTAGGGGCTGACGAAGAGGATCCTCACGGCAGCAGCACCTCCAGGATGCCGCCGGCGATCGCCGGCCAGGAGTACTCGACGAGCCAGGGCTCGGCCGACCCGCCCTTCCCGCGGTCGAGGGCGGCGTCGATGGCGTCGGCGAAGGCCCTGGCGTTGTGGTCGCACAGGGTGCCGTGCTCGGCCCTGGCGACGAGATGCTGGGCGAGGTTGTCCGGGGCGGTGGTCGTGATGACATGGAGGCCGCAGGCGAGCGCCTCGAGGACCGCGATGCCGAAACCCTCGCGGTTGGACGGGAAGGGGAAGACCCTTCCGGCCTTGAGCAGCGAGTAGACCTCCTTCTGCTCGCGGACGTCGTGCCGGAAGTCCACGAGGTCGGCCACGCCCAGCTCGTGCGCGATGCGGTGCAGCGACTCCTGTTCGGGACCCGTGCCGATGATCCGGCAGGTGACGGGCCTCCCCTCGGCGCGGAGCAGGGCCATCGCCTCCAGGAGCATGTCGATGCGCTTGTGGGCCATCAGCCGGGTGACGATCACCAGA
This sequence comes from Actinocorallia longicatena, assembly GCF_039534125.1. Taxonomy (NCBI): domain Bacteria; kingdom Bacillati; phylum Actinomycetota; class Actinomycetes; order Streptosporangiales; family Thermomonosporaceae; genus Actinocorallia; species Actinocorallia longicatena. Next base: position 151,850 of record NZ_BAAAUV010000017.1, read on the forward strand.
TCGGTGGTGGCGGGATCGGGGATGGCGGCGTTCACCCCGTCCAGGTCGATGCCGTTCGGCGAGATCGAGACCGGCAGCCCCGGCACCAGCTCGGTCAGGCGCTGGCCGGTCTGGTGGGAGGCCGCGATGACGTGGTCGGGCATCCGCATCGACATGAGCTCGATGCCCCAGGCGATCCGCCCGCCGATCCCGCCCATGTACTCGCGCCAGTACTCGGGGCCCCAGACCTCGTGCCAAGTCGCGATGAGCGGCTTGCGCCGGATCCAGGTGACGAGGCGGAGGGTGAACAGCTGGAACTGGGGGATGTGGTCGACGTTGAGGACGTCGAAGGGCCGCCAGAGCAGGCGGAGCGAGGCGAGCGCGAACCTCAGGGCCTGGCGGACCGACCGCCGTCCGTGCCGGTAGAAGGGCAGCAGCCCGGTGATGGCGTGGAAGGTGACGTCGGCCTCCGTGCGGGTGGCGGGACCGTTCCACCACTTCATCGTGTAGATGTTCACGTCCGCGGAGGCCACGAGGTACCGGGAGAGCTCGTGGTAGCGGATCTCCCGTCCGCCCAGGCTGTAGGGGTGGATGGCGTCGGTGACGATGGCGATGATCGGTTTTCTGTCCTCGGTGCCCCTGGAGGGGACCATGCGGAGACTCCTGGTGAGGGGGAGAGGGGGAACCCGGCGGACGAGGATCAACGGCGCTTGTAGAGCCGGATCCAGTCGACGGTCATGCGCTTGGGGAACTTCACGTTCGGAGTGGGGGCTCCCGGCCATTCGCCGCCGACCTGGAGGTTCAGGATCAGGAAGAACCTCTTGTTGAAGGTCCAGCCCTTGTACTTCTTCATCCGGCCGTAGACCCTGCCGTCCACCGACCAGGTGATGCCGGTCGTCGTCCAGTCGACCGAGTAGACGTGGTAGGCGGAACTGAGCGGCTTGCCGAGGAGCTTGGAGGCTGCGCCGACGCGCTTCCTGGAGTCATGGGCGAAGCCCTGCACCCGCCGCGGCTCGTTGCCGATGGTCTCGACGACGTCGATCTCGCCGTAGTTCGCGGGCTTCTTGTCCGTGGTCTGGAGCCAGAACGCGGGCCACAGGCCGTTGCCGGTGGGCAGTTTCGCGCGCATCGAGTACCGGCCGTATCCGCCGGCGGCCAGACCCCGGGTGTCGATCCGGCCCGAGGTGTAAGCGCATTTCCCGTACCAGCAGGTCTCGCCGTTGGCCTGCTTGCGGGCGATCAGCTCGAGCTGGCCCTTGCCGTTCTGCAGGACGTTCTTGGCCGTGTACCACTGGAGTGCCTTGTGGCCGTAGCCGTTGACGCCGTTGCCGTTGTGGACGTTCCAGATCTTCGCCGAGGGCAGGCCCTTGCCGTTGAACTCCTGGTGCCAGGCGAGCTTCCAGCTCGGCTTGGCCGCGGCCGTCGCGGGGGCGGACGGGGCGAGGAGGAGACCGAGTGAACCGACGCCGAGGAGGGCGCCGAGGAACGGCCGGCGCAGGCGGCCGCTGGGGGGAGGCGTAGGTTGCACGCGTTTCTCTCTGCGGTGTAATCGTTCGACGGGGGTCAAGTCGGGCAAGTTATCACAGTTCGCCTGAGTTGCGGATCATTACTACTGTGTAGGGAATCCGGACAACTCGAGCCCGGCATATTGGTCGGATCGGACGATGCATTGCCTCCGGGGGATCGTTAGTATTCCGGAGTTTCCCGACAGCTCGTCCACCCCGACAGAAGCCGGAGTTCTCAGTGGTGCCCGAGTTCACCGCGGTCATCAGCTCCCTCGACGGAGCGCATCGCATCGGCCGCGCTCTCGACGCCCTGGCCGCCCAGACGCTGGGGTCGCGGATCGAGGTCATCGTCGTCGACGACGGCTCGGCCGACGACACGGCCGAGATCGCGCAGGCCAGGGGCGTCAAGGTGATCCGGCACGAGCGGAACCAGGGGGTCTCGGCCGCGCGCAACACGGGCATGCGGGCCGCGACCGCTCCGGTCGTCGCGTTTCTCGACGACGACTGCGCCCCGCCGCCGCACTGGGCCGAGGCGCTGCTCGGCGGGTACGAGGACGGCGTCACGGGCGTCGGCGGGCCCGTGGTGCCCACTCGCGGACGCGGATATCTGGGCCGTTTCGTGGAACGTAACAACCGGCACCAGCCGCAGGAACTCGCGCTGACCGTCAGCGCCGCACTGCCGTACCGCTTCTACCTCTATCTGCGCCGCCAATGGACGGTTCCGGAAACGCCCGAGCGTCAGGATGTCCACGCTCTCACCGGAAGCAATATGTCGTTCAGAGTGGCCGCCATGCTCGAGGTCGGCGGGTTCGATCCCCGCTTCCGATTCGGGGCCGAAGAAGAGGATCTAACGCGAAGGCTCAGAGGGCTCGGCAACGGCCGAATGGTCAGCGTCCGCGACGCCTGCATGCCTTATACTTACGAGCCTTCGGCCCGGGATCTGCTGCGCCGAAGTGTCCGTTACGGTCGGGGAAACGCCTTGCATTACTGCAAATGGCCAGAAGTCCGTCCCACGCTGTTTCCCTGGCCTTTTCTCGTCGGTCTCCTGCTGTCGGCCGGAACCCTGAACATCGGCCTGGCACTGGCCGGGCTGCTTCTCCCGCTCGTGCTGTATCCGGGCGGCGTCCGCGGCGCGAAGACCCTGCGGTCACCCGAGGCGCTGCTCGATCCCTACGTCCGGCTCGCGCAGGAGGCCTGCGAGAACTTCGGCTTCCTCCAGGGGGCCTGGCGTTACCGGGCGTACTTCGCGGCATCAGGCGCCTGAGGTGCGCGGACACCGGGTCTTGTGCTCACGGCAACAGGGATTGATGGGCGTTCGTGGATAATGTGCCTATATGGATCGCGTGGGGCATTCTAGGATAATTACACGGTAGGCTTGCGGGTTGGGATTGGACACTTCGAGAGAGGCCCCACCTTGAGTATCCCTCTGGCTCTCGGCCGGGTCGTCGTCGTCATTCCGACCTACAACGAGGTCGAGAACCTGCCGCTGATCGTGGCCCGGGTCCGTGCGGCCACGCCCGAGGCGGACGTCCTGGTGGTGGACGACAGCAGCCCCGACGGCACGGGGGAGCTCGCCGACGAGCTCGCGGAGAAGGACTCCCAGATCCAGGTCCTGCACCGGGCCGGCAAGGACGGCCTCGGCGCCGCCTACATCGCGGGATTCCAGAAGGCGATCGCCGACGGCTACGACGTCATGGTGGAGATGGACGCCGACGGCTCGCACCGGCCCGAGGAGCTGCCCCGGCTGCTGGAGGCACTGGAGGGCGCCGACCTGGTCATCGGCTCGCGCTGGGTCAAAGGCGGCAAGGTGCACAACTGGCCCCGCAGCCGCGAGGCGCTCTCACGCGGCGGCAACGCCTACGCCGGGCTCATGCTCCGGCTGAAGATCAACGATGCGACCGCCGGCTACCGCGCCTTCCGCCGCAGCACCCTGGAGAAGATCGGCATCGACGAGGTCGACTCCCGCGGTTACTGCTTCCAGATCGACATGGCGATGCGTACCGTCCGCGCCGGCCTCCACGTCGTCGAGGTCCCGATCAACTTCGTCGAACGCGAGATCGGCGACAGCAAGATGAGCGGCAACATCATCGGCGAGGCCATGTGGCGCGTCACCCAATGGGGAGTCCGCGACATCGTCAAACGCCCCAGGTGACCGCCTCGCGCCGGTCCCAGAGGCGGCGCGGGTCGAAACCGAAGATCATGAGGGCGACGGCCGGCCGGGCGTCCCGGTACGAGACCGGGACGCCCGAGAGCATCGATGCGAACCGCTCTGAGGGAAAGAGCTGATTCGTCCTAGGGGCTGTTTGGGGTTCGGATCATGTGGTTGAGGTGAGGAGTTTCAGCCACATGATCGATCCTCGGAGGTGGAGTCCGGCCTCATAGCTCTCG